>CADDZD010000004.1 GCA_902812385.1 Clostridia bacterium
GAAGCAGTTCGCAACTTGTTACGCAGCATCCCAGAGCTGTCCCGAAGCGAGCCGTCGTCCTGTCCGGCCTGGAATCGGGAGTCGAGCGGTAGACCGGCGGGTAAACTTGATGTATTTTCAGGGCAGAGTCTTGGTTTCGCAAACCAAACGGGCCGCTCCTACTTAGGGGCGTCAAACAGCCTCTGCTCCCCTCCGGTCAGGAAACTCCGCGGCTCATCCCCCACCAGGCCCACGATTCCGTACTCCTCCGTCAAGGGGTCGAAGACGTAATCCTTGAGGAGGCGGAAGTTTTTGATTTCTCCCGTGCTGCGGACGTGGATACGCGGCCCTGTGCACCGGAACCGTTCCTCCCCGATGCAGATCCGCTTTTCGCCCGCCGGGGTAAGTGGAAGGTCCTGGGAGATTACATCCTTGACCAGGCGCTCCACCAGGGCAAGGTCCACCTGCGGCGGTTTCCTGGAGTAGCAAAGCATAAAGCCGTGGCGCACGTCCCCGTGGTCATCGGCAGGGGGAACCCCCATCTGCTCCAGCACCTTCTGGGTGATGTCTTCTGCCGAATGGGCCATTTTGCGGTAACACAGGGAGGGAAAAACGATCGACTTGATCTCCTCCGGGTAGGGGCCGAAGATTCCCGGCCTGGCAATGATCACCTCTTCCCCTACCCCGACCAGGACATGGGCGTTCCTCTTGATAAAGGGATAGAGCATCTCAAAATGCTCCACCACCACCCGGCAACCTTCGAAAACCGCCTTGGTGACCGCCTCGGCAAGCAGGCCGGGCTGGGTGAAGGCCAGTTCGAATCTCATGTCCAGGTGGTAGGTGTGGTGTTCAAAGCTGCCGTTCTCTGCATCATGCAGCAACGGCAGGGGTCGCACATTGATCCTCTCATCGTCGTTGGAGAGCTCCAGGCCGGGGAACATCCCCTGGATTAACAGGGACTTGCCCGCTCCGGCGTCCCCGATCACCCCGATCAGCAGGTCGTCGGCATCCAGGTAGCGGTGGGTCAGGTGGGCTCCCAGTTCGTGAATTCTCTTCTTTCCTCGGGGCGCAAAATAAACCGAGTGCATCAAATACTCATGAACCTTCATCCTCATCCCCCCAGGGCAGCCATAAATCCAGTAAAGGCGCGTGCTGCTGCGCACCGTAAATGTCCCTTTCCCCCAGATCCCCGCAGGGCAGAGGCCTCTTCATGGTAGCCTTGAAAGCGCAGGCGGGGTCGAAGTATACCACCTCCAGGATGTCCTGCTCGGGCACCCCGTAGAGGCGGGCGATCAATGCCGCGTTCAGGCTGTTGCTTCTTTTTACCCGCTCGTAACCATCCCTGTCTTTGAATATGATGTCCAGGGTCAACTCGTAGGGGCCGGCGTTCTTGGTCCTAATCACCTGGGCGAGTTCAACCAGCGGCTTCATGACCGCACCTCCTCGAAGCTGACCGGGAAGATTTCCCGGGGGTGAGCCAGAGTGATCAAATGGTGTACAGAAAAGACGTAGGCTGCGCCGACCTTGAAATCGGAGGGCGAGTAGGGAAAGGCCAGGTTCCCGGCGGTGGAAAGCCTCCCGGGGAAACCGAAATGCAGCATGGTGGACCGGGCAAAGCCGCATACCGCTTCCGCCAGTTCCTCCGTCTCCGCCACCGCTTCCAGGACGATCCCCACCTCGTGGCCCGGTTCCGGGCGGGGCTCCTGCTTTCCCATGACCCCGTCCCTGCCGTAGACGTGAAAGTTCAGGCTGAACCTCCGGCGCTCGGAACTGAAGTTGTCCTCCGTGCGCTCCCGCACCCCTGCCAGTATTTCCTCCAGGGCGGAGATAAACCTGGGGTCCCGGGCACCCGCAATGGAGACGACACGATAGCCGATCATCCTCGCCCCCTCTACCTTGACCGTGTACGGTGAAACCGGGCGGAAGCGGCTCCCCTCGACGGCCACCCTGCGACCGGTAACCTGCCGGAAGGAGGTCCCATGCAAATCAAGAATACCGCCGGGGCCCGGGAGCAGGTAGGGGTTGCTCTTTTCGTACAGGGTGTGGGCCGCCACCGAGGCTACGGTGGCCTGCCTTTTCGGGCTGGCCGCCTCCACCAGGAAGCGGCTTTCTTCCAGCAACCCGATCATGCAGTCGCTCCCGCTCCCCGGGACTGCGGCGATGGCGGCGCATTCCAGGATCTTGCCCAGGTGCAGGGCCAGTCCCGGATCGAACCCCTCCTTGATGGGGAGGGCGGCAAACACCGCCGGGTCATAGCAGCGCCCCGCCAGGACAACCTCCGCCCCACCGTCCAGGGCTTCGATCAGCGGCTCGACACCCATCTGCGCCACCAGGTTGGTGCTTTCGGTTATAATCTCTTCCGTAAGTTCCGGAACCGGTCCCAAGGGGCTGACCCGCCCCTGACGGAGCGCTTCCGCAAGGTACTGCTTCGAGACATCCGCCGGGATTGCCGCCATCCTGAAGGAGAGCCCTTCCTCCCTGGCCACCTCCAGGATAATCTCCCGGCACCACTCCAGGTGCTGCCTGGCCCCGGAACCCCCGGCGGTCCCGATCAAGAGGGGAATCCGCAGGGTGCGTGCCGCCCGCAGCAGGAAGGTGAGATCCCGCTTGACCGCGCCCCGGGGCACGAAGGACTTGCCGGAACCCAGGTAGTAGGGCCCAGGGTCGGTGGAACCGGCGTCCACGGCGATGACGTGGGGCCCGCAGGAAAGGCCGTTTTCAAAGGAGCCCGCGGGAAACCCGTAACCCAAAATAGCGGTCGGGGAAAGCAAGACCATCTGTTTCATCCGACCACATCCCCGTCTCTTTTATACCGCAGGATCCGCAGGGCACGGTGCATCTCGTTCACCACCACCATCATCCCCTCGTCCACCCCCATCCCCGGCTTGGCCAGCATCTGGTCGGGACGGGTGGACAGGGCGACGTGTACGCAGACCCGGGCGGAGCGGTCGGTCTCGTTGCAGGTCCCGCCCAGGTAGGCCCCGCACCCGCGTTCCCTGGCGTAAAGGATGGCCTCCACCGTGTTGTTGATGCCGCCCAGGTCCGGGGTCTTGACCTGGACCATATGGCCAGCTCCGGCATCCACGAAATCCCGGACGTCCTCCAGGGTGTTGCACCACTCATCGGCTACGATCTCAACGGATACTCCCTTGACAACCAGAAGAATCCTCAATTTCTGTAGGGCCTCCATCTGCCCGGCCTTGGAGCCCATGTCGACGGGTCCCTCGATCCGCAGCTTGAGGGGAGCGGCCGCGCCCTCCAGCCGGGCCAGGTAGTCGGCGATCCTCTCGAGGTTGTTCTCAAAGGCCAACCCCAGGGTGCCGTACACGTCGATGTGCAAGACGGGACGGTAGTCCTCCCCTGCCAGTTCCCGCACCCGCCTGCTCAACCAGCCGACGTAATCGTAGAGCTTCTCCCCGTTCCTTCCCAGCTTCAGTTCCACGTTGTTGATCAACCCATGGGGCAGGACGTCGGCCCGCTTGATTATTGCCTTATCCGCATTGGTAAACCGTTCGTCTCCCGTCTGGGCGAAGACCGGAACGGGTTCCAGGACCAACCCGGTCCCGTATTCGTCGGCCAGCACCTCGCACATCAGCCTGCGCTCTTTCAGGGCCACGGCATGGAGCAGGGCCTGGGTCAACCCGTAGCGGATGGCGGTATGCAGGCGCCTGCCGTCCGGCCCGGGCAGGGAGTCAAACTCCTCCGCCATCTCCCGGAATCCCGTGATTTCCCTCCCTTTAAGCCTTTCTCCAAGGTATTCTTCCACCAGCGAGACGTAATTTTCTGCCAGAAATAAAGGGTCACGGCCACCAGCCCCCGAGTACTGGACGGCTGCACAGTCCCCGTAAGCCATCTCCCCGCCGGAGAGGAGCAGCATGATGCTCAGGGACTCCCCACGCTGCCTGACAGAAGAAAATCCCGGAGTGCGCGGTTCCCCACGGTAGGCCGCACCGTCTTCCCCGGCACCCATTTTGATCGCCAGCTGGTCGTCAAAGAAAAAACCTGTCAGCCCCGGAGAGGCCAAAACCTTCTCAATACGCATTTTTTCACCTCGGTTTGCCCACCAGCCGGCCCTTGCTGATGGCGTAAATATCGTCGATCACCATTCTGAAGCCGGGCTCCCGCTTCTCCTGCCGGCCTCGTTCCTCAATTTTCTTCCTGTGAAAATTTTTTATTTCATCGGATAAGGGAAGGTTGCCCGTGTTCAGGAGCCTGATCGCCCCGTTGCCATCCCGCACCGGCATGATGCCTCCCCGGGTCACCCTGGAAGGGGCGAAAGGAACGTCAAGGACTCCCGCCGCAAAAGACCTGACGGTTCCAATGGCCAGATCCCCGTCCCCCAGATCCAGTACCCTGTCAAATATTTCCTGTACCTCTCTTTCAATCACACCTTCCTCTTCCCGCAGCTCCGGAGTCTCGGGAATGTGCTGCTCCGCCAGCATCCTGAGCACCTGGCGGGTGCAGAGCAGCCCCGCCACGTTGGCCTCCAGGCTGGGCACACCCAGGGCCTCGTGGGGTGTTTTCACGATCACCTTACCGGCACCTGCCAGGGCTGCAGTAGCCGCTCCCCAGGCAATCACCCCCAAGGCCCGCGACTCCTCCTGGGGGAACCCCCCCATCCACTGGTGAAAAACCGTGGTCAGGAGTACGTCGGAGTAGCCGAAGCGGTCCAGGTAGCTTCTCCCCAGCCGGGCCAGGGTTCGCAGGGCCGCGGCGTCCTGGATCAGGTTCCCTCCCTGCCCGTAGCCTATGGCGATGCTCTTGACCCCTTGTGCAGCCGCCAGCAAAGCCTCGATAATCCCGATCACATGGGAAATGAAGGGGGGAACGAGGGTCCCCGTCAGGGGGCCGAACATCTCCCGGTTGATAATGATACCGTGTTCGGCATAGACCCCGCACAGGCGGTCCACATACTGCCAGTCATGCAATGAGCGTTCCAGGGGCACATCCTTGGCATAGGGGATGTTGTAGGATATCCCACCGCCCTCAAAATCCGTAAAACCCGCCGCCAGCGTTATTTCGGCCAGGAGCCGGGCGTCGGGAGTGCCGTGCCGCACCTGTACCGGAACACCGGTTGCCTCGATAATCCTGCGGCACTCTTTCACCCCGTAGTTAACCGCCGGGAGCCCGTTCAGCATGGAGCGCCCGGCTGTCCTGGATTCCTCGATCCCCCTGGCGGCCTCGGCGTAGCGGTTCTGGCGGGTGTAGGAGTCGATGGTGGTGGGCAAAAAGTCGGCTTCCCCTTCTTTTTCCAGAGATCTCAGCAGGGCAATGTGCTCGTCCACCAGGGCGACACCCGCCCGGGGCTGCAGGAAAATGCGGCCCTCCGCCTGACCCGCCAGGAGTTTGTGATAGGATACCTTTTCTTTTGGTAAAGCTTCGTGATACTCAAATGCCTCATCGAGGTCCACCTCCCTGCCGGTAGGCCAGGCATTCAGCACCTCGCCGCGCTCCTGCATGAAACGTTCGATGTCCCACTTGCGGTTTTGCAGGCTCAAACAGTACACCTCCCCGCATGCTTTAGCGTCTCCCTCAGCAGTGCCCGCGCCGCTTCAGGATATATGTCCACCAGCAGCCCGATGGCGGCTAAAATATAGGCGCTATCAAGGAAACAGTCCGGCCGGCGCGGTGTCAGGGCCAAAGGGTCACCCTGCCTGAGAGACTCTTCGATCAGGCCGCAGGGGTCCACTGCATGCACCAGTACCCCTCCCGTGCCCACCAGCACCTCCACCCCGGTCAGGTCCTTCCCCTCCTGGAACCAGATCCTCCCTTCCGGAGTATAGGCCTCAGTCAGACGGCCGGCATGCCGCCGCAAGGCTTCCCTGATACATGCGATTGCGAAGGCACGATCGAACTCCTCCTCCCTCTCATTACGTGGGATTGCCTCTCGTACCGCACTCACCCTTGCGGCATACGCCGTGAGCTCGTCCCCACCGGCGGCAAAAGGAAGAAGAGACAGTACGGCGTTTTCGCCTACTGCCTCCAGCAAGGACAGGACGCTCACCCGGACCCCCAGATCCCCTTCCACCGTGCGCTTGGCAAAGGGCTCGGGCAGTCCCTTGTAGATGCACCCTGATGTTCTCGGTTTTCCTTCACAGAAGGAATGCACGTCGGTAGTCGCCCCCCCGATGTCGATGAGAACAACATCCTTTTCCAGGGTTTTCTGCAGAAGCTCCCCGGCCTTCATCACCGCCAGGGGGGTGGGCATGGCCAGCCCGGCTTCCTGCTGGATCCGTTCCAGGCCCCTGGCTTTCGTGATCTCCTCCAGGTAGAGATCCCTGATCGCCTTCCGGGCGGGCTCCGGGTTGAGCACATTGACCTCAGGCATGACGTTCTCGGTTACAACCACCCGGGGAACACCGCTTTCCAGGATTGCCGCAGCCTGCGATGCCACCACTTTGTTGCCCGCCACCACCACCGGAACCCCCAGTCCTGAACCTGCAATCAGAGAGGCGTTCTCCAGGATGGTCCTGCGCTCCCCCCCGTCGGTGCCTCCGGCCAGCAGCAGCAGGTCCGGCCGCAGGTTTTTAATCTCTTCGATCTCCCGCAGGGTAAGGGTGTAGGCGTAACTGGCCACGACCCTGGCACCGGCTCCCAGGGCAGCCTCCCGGGCCGCCTTCACCGTCAGGGCAGGCACCAGGCCGACGGCCACGATCCTCAAACCACCTGCGGCGGAACTGCAGGCCCGTTTGATCTCGATTCCCTCCAGCAGCCTGGGCGGAAAGCTTCCCAGGGCTTCGACAAGCCCCTCTCTCAGATCCGTAGCCGCCGTGGTGGGAGCCTGGGCGGTTCCGAGCAGCCCGGGCGGATCAAGGTTGGCCAGGGTAACCTTGGTAAAGGTGCTGCCGAAATCGATCAACAAAGCCTTCATGCGCCGAGATCCCTCTTCAAATCGACAATGGCCACCTCAGGCAGGGTTCCCGGCGGATATACCCGGTCAAACCCCATTTCCCTGAAGAGCTTTTCCACTTCGGCAAAGGTCCGCTTGCCCACAACCAGGTTGCCTCCCACGTACAGCAGGATATCCCCGATGCCGGACTCGCAGCATTTTTCCCTTAAACCCCGGCAGTCCATCTCACCGTGGCCGTACAGGGAGGAAACCAGGATCGCCCCGGCATCGCTTTCGATGGCGGCGTTGATGAATTCCTCCTGGGAAACCATCACCCCGAGGTTGACCACTTTGAAACCGGCCTGGCTGAGGCTCATTTCCAGGATCTTGTTACCGACCGCGTGCACATCGGCACCGATCACACCCAGAACTACCGTGTCTTTCCGCGGCACCGGCCCCGCCTCCTAAAAATAGCTTTCCCGAAAATACTGTTTTGAACAGGCCGGGGTTAATTCAAGAGTTGCTTGCAGAGTTCCACGGCGGTTCCGGCATCCGGAGCATAGCCGTCGGCGCCGATCTCTTCCGCATACTCCTGGGTGACCGGGGCGCCTCCGATGACAACCTTAACCTTACTGCGCAGCCCCTCTTTGTCCAGCGCTCTGATGACCTCCTGCATGACCGGCATGGTGGTGGTAAGCAGGGCGGACATTCCCACCACCTGTGGCTTGTGCTCCTTTACCGCCTGCACGAACTTTTCCACCGGAGCATCCACGCCCAGATCCACGATGCTGAACCCGCTGCTCTCCAGCATCATGATCACCAGGTTCTTGCCGATGTCGTGCAGATCCCCCTTGACCGACCCCATTACCACCTTACCGGCGGTGGGGATATCGGTTCCACCGATCTTTTCTTTCGCCAGTTCGACGCCAGCTTTCATGGCCTGGGCGGACATCATCATTTCCGGCACGAACATTTCTCCCTCTTTGAACCGCACACCCACTTCATTGATACCGGGTATCAACCCCTCGTTGATGACCCTGAGCGGGTCTTCTCCCGCTTCCAGCAGTTGCTTCGTGGCATCTTTCACCTTTTGAATGTCTCCGGTGATTACCAGTTCGGCCAGTTCTTTAAGGCTGCTCATGAATATCCCTCCAGTTTTTTCAGATTTATGTTAAATAACCTGCCGCAGGGCTCCGCGTAAGTTCGGCCAATAGCCAATGCCGGGAATCAGCCGGCCAGCCTCTCCTCCGCCCGGCGCAGGATGCCGTCGATCTCCCGCTCAGCATCGGGGGCGAGAGGCACAGGCCGGTAAGCCTCCATGATATCGCGGAGTTTCTCCCTGATCCGGGCTCCCATGGTCCTGGAGCCTTCTGCCGCCCAGGCGTCGTAGTTATTGAAATCGGACAGGTTACCCCGCCAGCTTTCCCTGAAGTGCCGGGCGGTGTGTTCATCCCCCAGGAAGTTGCCGCCGGGGCCCACACGCCTGATGGCTTCCACAGCCAGGTAGTCCGGAGTCGTGTCCACTCCGCCGAGCATGTACCTCACCCGGGAGATCACCTCATCGGTCAGCACCAGCAGTTCCAGGGAACCGGTGCGCCCGGATTCGATGTAGAAGACATCGTGCATCAGGTTGCACCCCTGCAGGGCGCCTATCAGTGTGAACATGGTTCCCTCCACCACGGCCTGCTCGTCGAAGGCCTTGGAACTGCTGCACCCCGCGTAACCCCAGGACGGCAGGGAGTAATAGCGGGCCAGGTCGCACAGGCATCCCTGGAGCAGCAGCGCCTCGGGTACGGAGTAAACCGCAACCATTGTGCCCATGTCCAGGGGGGAATCGCCGTATCCGTAGAGGAAAGGGGCACCGGGATTCTTCAACTGGTGCACCACCAGCCCGCAGAGGGCCTCGGCGTTGGCCTGGACCACCGTTCCGGCCACCGTAACCGGTGTGGAGGCTCCGGCCACAGCACCACAGGCGAAATTGACCGGAATCCTGTTTTCCGCGGCCAGCAGGAGTTTGTCCACCGATTCGAAGGGAAGCTGCAGCGGCGAGGTAGGCTCACAGTACAGGGCAAAGATCGGCCGGTGCTTGAGGGCCTCCGTACCGCCGGTGGCAGCGGCTGCCATCTCGAAGATGTCTGCCACCGTCCCCCTGTCCTCGGCAATCACCACCTGGGGCTTCACGCTGTTCTTGAGCATCAGGGCATACTGGGTTCTGTTGATCATGCGCCTGTCGACGTCCGACAGCAGCCCCATGGACATGACAAAGTCGAGGTTGGGAAGGGCGTCGACCACCCGCAGGGCCGTGGCAACGTCGGAACTCTGCCAGGGCCTTCGCTCGCCGGTAAAGGGGTCAAGGTAGATCAGGGTATCGGAACCCGCCCCAAAGTAGACATTCGACTTCTCCAGCCACAGGGCCGGTTCGCCCAGCCTGTTGTAAAGGGTGATCCTCGATGGAGCGGACTCAAGCGCCCGCTTCACCAGGGCACTGGGAATATAGATCCGGCCGCCGGCGTCAGTGTAGGCCCCTGCCTGCTTCAAGAGGTCCGCCGCCTCGTCGTGGTGCACAACAACGCCCACCTCTTCTAGGACGCGGCAGCTGGCGCTGTGGATCTCCCGGATCTGTTCCGGGGTTAGGGTTCGAAAAGCCATTCCTGCTCCGTGCTTGCTGGCGTATTCCATCAAAACAACCTCCTGAAAAAATGATCCGGTTCATCCTTGCGCTTGCTCCCGGATAAACCAATAATCGGTGCCGTACGATCGGTATGAAGGCCTAACTCCGGCACTCCGCCTCCCGGCGCCTGATAATCGCCTGCATCTCCTCCGCCGCCCCCTCCGGAAGCGCGGCTGCCTGATGACCGGCAAGTATTTCCCTGACCTTCGCCAGGGCAAGATCCACCGGGGTCTGCTTCCCCCTGGCTTCCCACTGCTCCCAGAGGTACCTGATGAAGAAGCGGGGGGCCCAGATCTCCTCCCGGAAGTGCTTGAAGGTGTGCTCGTGCCCCATGTAGTTGCCGCCGGGCCCCACCTCGTGGATGCAATCAACCGCCAGGTGCTCCGGCGTGATCCTGGTGCCGGCACCGGTGTACCGGGCCATGTCGATGATGTCGTCGCAGATGGCCAGGAAGGGGAGATATCCCGTCTTGCCTCCTTCCAGGTAGCCCACGTCGTGCACCAGGTTGCACCCCTCCAGCTGGGTCAGCATGATGGTCATGGCGGCTTCCACCCCTGCCTGGACGTCGGGCAGAGGGGCATTGACACAGCCTGCCTCGGTGAAATTGGGGAGGCCGTAGAACTGGGCGATCTGCGTCATGATGGCGTAGTTCATGGAGGTTTCGGGTGCCCCATAGAGGGTGGCGGTGGTCTTCATGTCCATCGGGGTCGCCCCACCGCCGATGATGATCGGCGCTCCCTTCTTCTTCAGTTGTGCCATCACCACACCCGCCAGCCCCTCGGCGTTCATCAGGGTGATGCAACCCGCCTTGGTGACGGGTGTCGTGGCTCCCGCCAGGACCCCCGGTGTATAGACAACCGGAATGTCATATTCAAAGCACTTGAACATCTTGCCGACACCATCATTGGTGTGGACAAGGGGGGAGATGGGCTCGGAGTAGAGGATGATGTACGGATTGCTTCTCAGGTTGTCCTCTCCGCCGACACAGGCAGCCGCCATCTCGATCAGAGCCTCGGTGTTGGCTGCATTGTGCGCGGTGAAGATAACCGGCTTGCTGCTGCCCGTGGTCATCGCCTCAAACTGGTGCAGGTCGCTGACGCAGGGGTTGGTATCGGAGGCGATGGCATAGCTCATAATGAAATCATAGTTGGGCAGATAATCCATAACCCTGGCCGCCCGGCTGACATCCTCCTTGCGGGACACCCTTCTTTCTCCTGTATCTATATCAACGGTAAAAGGAAGATCCGAGCCCGTCCCGTAATAAACCCGGTTCTTTTCCAGCGGCATGATCCGCCTCCCGAGCCTGTCGGCGACGCAAATGCGCTTGGGCGCCAGGCGCAGGCATTCCTCCACCAGCCAGGCGGGGATAAAGACGCGGTTTTCTCGAACCCGGCAGCCCGCCTCCTTCAGCAATTTCAAGGCTTCCTGGTTTTGCACCAGGATCCCGGTGCGTTCCAGGACCTCCAGGGAAGCATAATGGATCTGCTCCAGCTGTGCATCGGTTATCCATGTCAGGCGCGGAGTTACCTGTTCGTCGTAATTAGATCGAAACTTATCCACTGTTTAACCTCCTTAAATAACATGTCTTTCCTGCCCTCATCTTAAGCAAGAATCGTACCAGCGCTTCCACCCGGACCCGTTTCCCTCCCTCTTGATTAACAAAAAACTCCTTGTAAATGCATCAGGTTCATCCGCCGGGTGTATTTCACACTCTGTTGGTGTTACCGGAGATGACATGGGAGTCCAATAACACGAGCTATCAAAGGTGAAATTTAAGGAAGAGAGCGACTTGTGGAGGTTGTCAGTCCCCAACCTCTTGTGCAAATTATTTTTGCATTTCAACCTGAACCTGTGGGTTTTGTTAAAATCGCAAAGAATATTTGCATGCCCTTTCCCTGTGCATAAAATCAATCTCCCCGGCAGGGCCCACGGCTCCTGGCGGAGAGATTGATTGAAGGGGGGCTAAATCATCGTTATATCTTCATTTCCGGTGAGCCCTTCCAATCCCAGTTCCTTTTGTTTGGCCGCAGGGATGGAGCCGTCCTCCGCCCACCCCATCAGGGCATAAAACTCCTGCAGCATGGGCTCCAGTCGAACCACCGAACCCCTGCAGGGACCTTCCGGCACCGGCTCTGCCAGAAATTTTCTTGGAAGGGTGTCGTCCCTGCCGGTGGCCCCGAACCGGAAATTGAAAAGACGCTCGGCGTTGATGATCCGCTCGCCGATCCCCATCAACTGTTCAGAGGTGAACTCCTCTCCCGCAAAGGCAGAGAGAACGGCAGCAGCCTCCGCCACATCAAAGTCCAGTAACATACCAAACTCCGGTATCTTGCAGATACCCAGGGAGTCGATCACGGCACAGGCCAGCAGGCACTGCCTGACCATGGCCGGCTTCCCCTCCTCCGAAAGCCTGTCGGCGGCCTTTTCCGTCCCGTAAGTCTTCAAGGCCTGCTCGGGGGTATAGGTGTATTCCGGCTTGGCGTAGACGTAACCGAAATCCCCCCCACGGCTGGACACGGCGTAACCCAGCCCGGTTGCCTTGAAACCCCTGGGGTCCATGATGGTGATGCTCAGGCCCTTGACGTGGTAGGCATACTCCTCAGCACCCCTTCCGATGATCTCCGCAGCCCGCCTCATCCCCCGGGAGAGCACGTCCCCCAGCCAGGTACTGCGTTCGGCAATCTGGCGAACCATCTCCTCCATCGCTTCCGCATTACCCCAGGCCAGAACCAGGCCGCCTGTATCTTCTTTGGTCAGTATTCCCCGATCAAACAGATCCATAGCAAAGGCCACAATATTTCCCGTCCCCAGGCTGTCAAGGCCGTATTCGTCGCATAAATTAACAAGGTAGATGCTTTCCAGCCCGTCGGCATTGCCGCACCTGGGGCCCCAGGAGGACAGGGGCTCGTACTCTCCCCTGTCACCTACGAAACCCTCATGCCTGCCCCTGTCGATCCGGACGAAGGCCCGGCAGTGGATCGGGCAGTTGTAGCAGGCGTGGCGCTTCACCACCAGATCCCTGTAATGCGACCCGCAGGCGGTTTTAACCCCCTCAAAGGTCACCTGTCTGTAGTTCTTTGCCCCGGAGGCGCCGAGCTCGTCGGTCCAGGTAAGCCAGGTGGAAGAACCCGTTGTCGACCACATCTCCCAGCAGGGGAGGGACTTCAACCTGGAAATGTATTCCTTGACCGCCGCCACCGCGGCCTCCGGCACATCACTCTTGTAGGGCTCCGTTTTCCTGACCGCAACGGCTTTCAGGTTCTTCGAGCCCATGACCGCACCCATCCCCGTCCTACCGGCGGCATGCCCCACATCGGTCATAAGGCAGCCCAGAGCGGAGAGGTTCTCACCGGCGGGGCCGATGACGATCACCTTTGCCAGGTCGTCCCCCGCCAGTTCCCTGATCCTTTGCCTGGCTTCACCTGTTTTCAGACCCCAGACCGTTCCTGCATCCTCAATGGTAATCCGGTCGCCCCTGATATTAATAAAGACGGGCCGCTCCGCCCTGCCAGTAACGATCAGGGCCAGAATCCCGCAGGCCTTGAGCTCCGCGGCAAAGGCCCCCCCGCCGTTGGAAATCCCGATCAGGCCTGTGAGGGGGGAGCGGGCGCCCACATGCAGCCGGCCGGTGGTGATCATCCGGCTGCCGCCCAAGAGCCCGCTGGCAAATATCAGGATGTTTTCAGGATCAAGGGGTTCCACGTGCGGGCCGAGATGCTTCAAGAGGAGATAAGCGCTCAGGCCGCGCCCCCCCAGGTAGGATCTGATCACCTCCCCAGGACACGGCTTTCTCGTAATTTCCTGGGTGGTTAAATCGATCAGCACCAGGTCCCCCGCAAGGTTTTTCCTCACTATCCCCACTCCTTTTCAAGGATGCGCTGCCTCGGTTGAGCCAATCTGCCTAGAAAGATGTCTGAGGCCGGATGTCAGATGTCAGAAGCCAGCAGGAAATTCCTAACGCCAGTTCTGAATAATCCCAAAACCCGACTTGTATGCATTTACATCTTTCTGATGGTGCCGCATGAGCGGCATGAGCGTCTGCCCAAAAAAGCAAGCAAGAAACATACCAGCTTGATGCCGGATCTATCTCACGGGATTAAACCCGCTCCTTTTTTGAAACGACGGCAACCGCCCCTCCCAGGAGGATAACCAGTCCGCCCAGCAACTGAAACCAGGTTAAGAACTGGGAAAACAACAGGGCCGAAAAAATTACCGTGACCAATGGCTCAATCATGCAAAGAACCGACGCCGGGGTTGAACCGACCAGTTTCATTCCGGTCAGAAAGGCGATCCTGGCCAGGTTTGTGGCAACTAAGGCGCACCCGATTATGGCCAGCCATGCTTTAAGCTCGATTCCGAATCTGATGCTTCCCGCCAGCAGCCCCACCGGCAGGACTGTTAACGAGGTAAACAGAGAGAAAAAAGCGCCGACCAAAAGCGGATGGATCTGCCTTACCAGCCGGTAACTCAGCAGGATAACCGTCGAACAGACCAGGGCGGCTCCGAAGGCCAGGATGATTCCCGCCAGGTTCACCCTTCCCGGCGACGCCCCCAGCACCATGATCAACCCTGTGAAAGAAACGGCTATGGCCGCTGCGGTCTTCCCCGACGGCTTCTCCTTGTATATCAAAAAAGAGAGCAGGGCCACCAGGGCGGGATAGGTATAGAAAATGAGTTGTACCAGGGATGCCTGGATGTATTTCACGGAGGTGAGGTACAGGGTTGATTGCAGGGGCTCCAGCAGCCCCCCGACCGCGAACAGGTAGCCGATCTGGCGCCAGGACGGGTTTACCGGTAGAGATTGCCTGAGAAGATACAGGAAATAGACTCCGGCACCGATTAAAGACCGCAGAAAAATAAAGGTGAGTACACTTGCATGCCCCTGATATGCGTAAAGGGCAAAAATAGGGATAAACCCGGAGCAGATACCGGAAAAAAGGGCCAGCAGCGCCCCTCTCCTGAAATCACTCATGGCCACCCCATCCGGTGAAGAGCGGTCTAAAAACTCTTCTGTACCGACCCTCCAGGAAATTCTTGTTAGTATTCTCCCGGCGGCCCATATCAGATCCTCTCCATGGCGATGGCCCCACCGGGGCAGGCGTTGGCGCAGAGACCGCAGCCCCAGCAGAGATCGGGGTTGAAAGCAACATTCTTCCTTACGATCCCGTCTTTTTCAATCTCGATACCGTCCTGGTAAAAAGCGCCGAAATGGCACCGCTTCGTGCACAAACCGCAGTAATGGCACCTTTCCTGGTCATACCTGGCCACATAGCGGGATTTAGGCCACTTCCCCTTGGTCCCAAGCCGCCGTGCAGCCCTGAAGGGATAACAGCAGCAGGCGCAGCAGTTGCACACATAGCCTCGCCCGGCTTCTTTCCAGTTGGGCGGCCCTCCGGTATGCATCAGCCCTTCCCGGTCCAGCTTGCGGACCAGTCTCTTAGCCTCCTCTTTGGTCAACTCCCTGCCTTCGGCCCGTTCCCCGGGTTCCTGCTCAAGCTGCAGGCAGATTTCCCTGGAGAAGTCGCAGTTGTCCGCCAGCATCTTACAGTTGCAGGGGAGCACCCGGACCGAAGCTGCGGCGTCGATCATTTCCTCCACCTCATGCACCAGAAGCACCCACTCATTGTGGCATTTTTCGTATTCCGGGTCGCTGTCGAGCACTTTCTTGAAGTAATCGTTCCTTTTGAGGTACTCCTCGAAGCACCATTCATCCAGCTTCTTGCGAACCTTTCTGGGGATGACGTAATAATTGCCGTACTTGGCGTAATGGTCCAGCCTGCCGTAGAAAGTGGCCGCACGGTAAAGTGTTTTACCACCCTCACTTTCCCTGTTCAGGATCCGCCTCTGGTAGGCCAACTCCAAAAAAACGGCCATCTCTGCAGGGCCTTTCTGCAGCAATGCGGCGATCTCTTCTCCGGCCAGGCTTTTGCCGTCGAGCATGACCACCAGCCGCATTTCCTCCCCGGTGGCGAACAAGTGGAGGTACGGCCTGACAAAATCGGGCACCTGAAACGCCGCGGCAAACTCTTCTAACAGATCCATCTCCAACCTCTCCTACTTTGAAAATATGTCCCGGTTTATCCTTGCGCTTGCTCCCGAACTCCGGTTGAGTTTTAACAGTTGTTTCCGCTCGCTTCTGATTTCGTCCCGGCTGCCGTTAGCCGCTCCTTCGTAAAGGGCGGTAAAAAGAGACGCAGACAAGAGAACCGTCCCCCTGTCTACCCCTGTCTATAGCAACGCCGGTATTGTAAAACTTTGGCCCTGACACCCCTTAGGATTGGGGAACATCAGGGCCTCCGTCTGCTTTATAAGAACCTCGCAGATCTTTAACCCTAAACCGTCAGGTGTTACTTAATGAGGCCGTTCTTTTTCAGGAACTCTTTAGCGACTTCGTCAACGCTCTTTTTATCCACATCCACCTGCTTGTTCAGTTCCATGATGGTTTCGTTGTCCAGCAGCGAGCTCAGCTTCTTCATCTGTTCCGGAATCTTCGGGTAGGCATCCAGGATCTCTTTCCTGAAGAGCGGAGCGGCGTTGTAAACCGGGAAGCACTTCTTGTCGTCTTCCAGCATGACCAGCCCGTAGGCCTTGACTCTGGCATCGGTGGTGAAGGCCAGTCCCGCCTCAGCCTGTCCCGTTTTAAGGGCCTCATACCCTACGTTTAAAGCGGCGTTGATCACCAGGTTCCTGGGGTACTTGAACCCGTATACCTCTTCAAAGTGCGACAGCCCATCGGGGCGCTCATTGTACTCCTGGGTGCTGACGAACCTGATCTTCTCGCCCTTTTTGATCTGATTGATGAGGTCAGAGGTGGTCTTCAGGTTGTATTTGTCGGCGATGTCTTTTCTCACCATGATCCCGTAGGTATCGTTCAGCGGAGCATAGTCAAGCCAGATGATGTTGTTCTTTGCGTCCCATTCCTTGACGAGATTGTAGCTCTCTTTCTCGTCAAAGCTCGGGGCGTGCTTCATCACATTGATCAACACGGTTCCGGTATACTCCCAGTAGGCGCCAACCTGACCCGATTCCAGGGCAGGCCTGATCACCGCCAGCTCGCCAAGGCCTACCTTGTTTTCTACCGGATAACCGAGGGCCCGCAGGTACTGATAAGTCATGGTACCCAACAAGAGGGCCTCGGTGAAGGTCTTGGAACCGACCACTATGGTGGGTTTCTTTTCACCGGAAGATGTATTCCCGCCACTGGATTTGCTGCCAGAGCATCCGGCCGCTCCAACCAGCATGGCGAGCACCAGAACCGCAACAAGCATGTACCTTAGAAACTTCCTCATCACACATCCCCTCTCCCTACCGGATTTTTTAAGATTTTTAAAACCGCACTCCTATGGGATCATAATTTCCAGCCGCAGGATCCCCCCTTTTGAAGAGAATACCAGAAAACTATCAACCGGTACCTGTGGCGCAGCCTCTATTATTACAGATGACGGTCAGACGCCACAAAATTCGCATACCCCGAATCCTATTCGCTGCTCATGCCGGGAGGGGTGATCCTGTATTCCAGGTAAGCCAGTGCCCGGTCCAGGGCAATGGCCAGCACAGCTCCCAATCCGGCTCCGACAATGAGGAATTCCGACCAGAACATATTCAAACCGGTCAAAATCAGGTCCCCCAAGCCGCCGCCGCCGATGTAGGCGGCGAGAGTGCCGACACTGACCACATACACTGCAGAGGTTCTGATGCCGGCCAGAATGATCGGCATGGCCAGGGGGAGCTCCACCTCATAGAGTATTTTTTTCGCAGGCATCCCCATGCCCAGAGCCGCTTCCTTCACATCTGCGTTCACCCCGTAGAGGCCGGCAATGGTGTTCCTGGCGATGGGCAGGAGCCCCTGAACGACCAGGGCCACAATGGTGGGCTTAAGTCCCAGCCCAAGCAAAGGCATGGCAAGAGCAACGATGGCCAGACCCGGGATGGTTTGCATCATATTCAAGACATTCAGAACGATAAAACCGTATCTCCTGAATCTTGGCCTGGTCAGGACAACCCCAAGGGGCACCGAGATTACCACGGCAACAACAACCGAGATGAGAACCATCAAGATGTGAACGGCCAGCGCCGCCGGCGCTCTGTGGAAAAGAGCATCCTGAAAACGCATCCAGTTCATTTATTCGCCCTCTTTCCTGCAGGAGTGCTTCCTGATGGCTGAAAGGGTGATCACACCGGCCAGGTCGCCTCCGTTCAAGACGCCAAGGTACTCCGTGTCGTATTCCAGCATCAGTGACAGGGCGTCCCGCAGCACCATTTCCCTCTGCGCAAAGGCACCTCTCCTGCCGAGGGCTTTTTGCATGAGGCTCTGTGGCGAGATCTCATCCCCCATCCCGCCGATATCCTCGGTTGTCAGAAAACCGCAGGGCCTGCCGTGGGCATCCACCAGAAAAGCGACATCAGATTCCTTCTCCCGCATCAGCCGCCCGATCTCCGGCAGTTCACCTTCCCTGGCGACGCAGCCGGCCGGTCCGGCAAGATCCGCTACCCGGTACAGTCCCAGTTTCTTGACCACCCTGTCGTAGCCGATGAAATCGCTGACAAACTCGTTGGCGGGTCTGGTGAGGATTTCGTGAGGGGTTCCATACTGGACCAGCCGCCCCTTATTGAAGATGGCGATCCTGTCCCCCATCTTGATGGCCTCGTTGATGTCGTGGGTAACGAAACAGATGGTTTTTCTCATTTCTCTCTGAAGGCGCAGGAATTCGTCCTGGAGGTAATTTCTGGCTATGGGGTCCACTGCTCCGAAGGGCTCGTCCATCAGCATAATCGGGGGGTCTACGGCCATGGCCCGGGCCACGCCCACCCTCTGCATCTGGCCTCCGCTGAGCTGAGAAGGGTATTTATCCCTGGTCGTCTCCGGATCCAGCCCGATCAGCTCCAGCAGTTCATCTACCCGCTTCCTGATCTTCTCCTTCGGCCAGCCGTACAGCCGCGGCACGATGGCGATGTTTTCCGCAACCGTTCTGTGGGGCAAGAGGCCGATCTGCTGGATCACGTAGCCGATGCCCATTCTGAGCCTGTCCGGGTCACTCTCCCTGATGTCTTTGTTGTTAATCAGGATCGTCCCGGAGGTCGGTTCGATCATCCTGTTGATCATGCGCAGGGTGGTGCTTTTGCCGCATCCCGATGGCCCCACAAAGACACAGGTCTCACCCTCCGGAATCTTCAGCGAAAGCCTGTCAACTGCCGGAACAGTCTGGCCTTTGTACACCTTGGTAACTTCCCTGAGTTCGATCATCTCCATCCCCCTAACCGATGTAATTCCCGGCACCGGCCCCCCGATCAGTGGCCGCGGTGTACCCTGAGCCCCCGGGGTACTATCTTTTTCTCAAGCGCTCCGAGCATGGTATCCAGTGCTATCGCGATAAAAGCGATCAGCAGGGCACCGTCAACAATCATCTCAATATTAAATCTGGTCAATCCCTCTGAAATCAGCCGTCCCAAATTTCTTTCGCCAATATAGGTGGCGATGGCGGCAATTCCGGTGGTCATCACCACCGTAATCCTGAAGCCGGCAAAGATGACCGGCGTTGCCAGCGGAAGCTGGATTTCCCAAAGGATTCTCCAGTAATTCATCCCCATTCCCCTGGCCGCTTCGATGACACTCTTATCAACCACCTTGACCCCCTGGTAGACGTTCCTCACCAGCGGCATCATGGCGTACAGCACCAGGGCGACCAGGGCGGAGCGCCTGCCCAAACCTAAAAAGGGGATTGTAACCATCACCGCAAACAGGGATAGACTGGGAATGCAGAAGATGGTATTGGCAATCCCCAACACTCGGTTCGCCCATTTTTCGCTCCTGGTAATCAAAACTCCCACAGGCACCCACAGCACCAGAGAGATCAAAACTGCCCACAGCACAAGGGAAAAATGGGCCTTTGTGTACTCTAAAATGAGTGGTATATTGTCCTGAATAAACCTGATGTAGTTCAAGAACTCACCACCTTGTCCTCAATCTAACCACCCCGCCGTATCCCCGGAGCGGTGTCGTGTTGCAGGATTACCGCAGCTTTCCAACCCACACCTGGTGAAGCCGGGCTCCTGGAAGCCTTGATGATTTCGCCGCCTATCGGTAATTATCCTTTCGGTTCAGCGCATTTCGACCGCCGGAAATATCCGGCTGAGCTGTCTTATTTCAACTTTTTGGCTATCAATTCTTCGAGGAAGGCATCATCGGCCAGGTAAGGCAGGGTGATCTGTCCGGAACCCCGGTAGTTCCTGTTGAACTCGATGCCGGTTTCGATGGAGTGCTCGTTGCGCGCCCAGGAGCGCCTGGCCACTCCGCACATGACATCCCACAGAAGGGCGGATTTGATGACCTCATCGACCCTCTCGCTGCCGTCCAGGACAAGGCCGAAACCGCCGTTGATCGCCTTGCCGATGCCGACCCCGCCTCCGTTGTGCAGGGCGACCAGGCTCATTCCCCTGGCGGCGTTCCCGGCAAAGCACTGGACAGCCATGTCTGCCATGATGTTGCTGCCGTCTTTGATGTTGGCGGTTTCCCGGAACGGTGAGTCGGTGCCGCTGACGTCGTGGTGGTCCCTGCCGATCATGACCGGCCCGATTTCGCCTTTCCGCACCATTTCGTTGAATTTGAGGGCGATCTTCATCCGGCCTTCGGCGTCCTGGTAGAGGATTCTGGCCTGAGACCCGACTACCAGCCTGTTCTTTTCCGCATCCCGGATCCAGATGTAGTTGTCCCGGTCCTGCCCCCTGCGGTTGGGGTCGATGCATTCCATGGCCGCCCGGTCGGTCTTGACCAGGTCTTCGTGCTTCCCGCTCAAACAGACCCACCTGAAAGGCCCGTATCCGTAGTCGAACAACTCGGGGCCCATGATGTCTTCAACGTATGAGGGCCAGATAAATCCATCCCTTTCGTCGATACCGTTTCTGGAGATTTCCCTGACACCTGCGTCAAAAACCGCCTTCATAAAGGAGTTACCGTAGTCGAAGAAATAGGTACCCCGGTCCACAAGGGTCTTGATCAGTTCGAAGTGGCGCCGCAGGCTCCGGTCAACCAGTTCCTTGAATTTTTCTCGGTCGATGGCCAGCATTCTGGTTCTTTCCTCAAAGGTCAGGCCCTGGGGACAGTAGCCGCCTTCGTAAGCGGCGTGGCAGGAGGTCTGGTCGGAGAGGAGGTCGACTTTGATGTGGTTTGCCACGATGTATTCCAGGAGATCCACCACGTTGCCGTAGTAGGCGATGGAGATGGGCTCTTTCCTGTGCAGGCATTCGTCCACCGTCCTGAAGATTTCGTCAAGGTTATCCGATACCCGGCTGACCCATCCCTGTTCGTACCTGGTCTTGATCCTGGAATAGTCCACTTCGGCAATGACTCCCACCCCCCCGGCTATTTCTACGGCTTTGGGCTGGGCGCCGCTCATCCCCCCAAGTCCGGAGGATACGAAGAGGTGGCCTCTCAGGTCGCCGTCTTTCGGTATGCCGAGTTTCAGCCTCCCGGCGTTCAGAATGGTGTTGAAGGTACCGTGGACGATCCCCTGCGGCCCGATGTACATCCAGCCACCGGCGGTCATCTGGCCGTAGTTGGCGACCCCCATTTGTTCGGCGATCTCCCAGTCTTTGGGGTTGTCGTACATCCCTACCATGAGGGCGTTGGTGATGATCACCCGCGGGGCGTCCGGCTTCGACGGAAACAGCCCGAGGGGGTGCCCGGACATTACTACCAGGGTCTGGCGGTCGGTCATAACCTCAAGGTATTTCTTGATCAGCCTGTACTGGAGCCAGTTCTGGCAAACGCTTCCCGTTTCTCCGTAGGTGACCAGTTCGTACGGGTACAGGGCGACCTCAAAGTCCAGGTTGTTGTCGATCATCACCTGGAAGGCCTTGCCCTCGATGCAGTTCCCTCGGTACTCGTCGATGGGCCGGGCGTAAATCCTTCCCGGCGGGCGATAACGGTAGGCGTAGATTCTACCCCGGGTCAGCAGTTCCTCCAGAAATTCCGGTGCCAGCTTTTCATGCAGTTCCTCGGGCACATAGCGGAGGGCGTTTTTTAATGCGATCTTCGTCTGCTCCGGCGTCAGGTTAAACCCCCTGCTCGGCGCCCTCCTGATTCCGGGAACAAACTCCGGCATCTCCGGCAGTTCTTCGTCCAGCTTGATCGTCATCGCTCCGGCTATCTCGCCGTTGTCGAACATTAGAGCTCTTCCCCTCCCTGATCCGGTATAAACTGAAGCAGAACAACTGCTTTTTCCACAAAACAATGCAAGAAATGTACCAGGCTACAAGTTATGAAGAGAACCGGTGTTTCCTCAGGAGAGCTATGCAGGCACACAATTTATGCACCTTGCCGGCTCCCTGCAGGAATTCACATGCAATATATCGTTGCATGCAATAATTCTTTGCCATACCTTACCGGAGAGACAGAAATCAAGAAAGGAGGCCTTCACTCCCTGCCGGCAGTTTCCGCCCGGATCCCCAGGCGGCGCATCCGGTACTGCAGGTTCTGACGCAGAATCCCCAGCTCCCTGGCCGATCTGCTGATGTTCCCCCCGTTTCTCGCCAGAACCTCCTCGATTACCTCTCTCTCTAAATCTTCCATGATCTGGTGTAGGGTGCCGGAGGCCGTAGTGTGCCTGGAGCGATAGGATACCTTTTTCTTTGCAAACCTGGGGCTAACATGAGAAGGAAGGTGCTCGAAGGAGATCAGGTTCTCGCCCGGATCAAGCATGGCCAGGCAGCTTTCGATAATGTGCTCCAGTTCCCGGACATTGCCCGGCCACCTGTAATGCATGAACGCCTCCTTCAGTTCGGGATCCACCTGGACACCGCACTGCCCGTAGATCTTGCCGTATCTGTTGATGAAATGATCGATCAGGGCCTCGATATCCTCCGGCCTTTCCCGCAACGGAGGAATATAAATCGTAAACACCGCAAAACGGTAGTAGAGATCCTCACGCAACGTACCGTTTCTGATGCACTCCCAGGGGTCCACGTTTGTGGAACTGAAGATCCTGCAGCCAACAGGTATCTCCTTTTTGCCGCCCACCCTGCGGAAGGTCATTTCCTGCAGCACCCTGAGCAACTTGGCCTGGAGAGAGGGGCTCATGGAATTGATCTCGTCCAGGAACAGCGTCCCGCTTCCAGCCTGTTCAATCAGCCCGACGCTATCCACCGCACCGGTAAATGCCCCTTTCACGGTTCCAAAGAGGAGGCTTTCCAGCAGCGTCTCCGGGATCGCCGCGCAGTTGATCCCCACAAAGGGCTCCTCCCGCCTGGAGCTGGCATTGTGAATGCTCTGGGCGATAACTTCCTTACCGGTCCCGGTCTCACCGTACACCAGAACGGCACAGTCGGTTTTGGCCGCCTTTTGTGCCTGCCGCACCAGCTTTTCCATGGCCTGGCTGGCGTAAATGAAATTAGCGAAGGTGTAGCGGGTCCCGTTTTTAAAGCCTGATTGCACTTCTTCGCCCTGCATCTGCTTCTGGAGTAAAATGTTCTCATTGAGGAGGTCTTTGAGCTTCGTAACATCGCGGCAAACGGAAAAGGCCCCAACCACTTTGTCTCCCATATAAACCGGATAAGTGCTGGACACCAGGCTGATCTCCCGTCCTTCGGCGGTATAGTGAACCTTGGCAAGCTCCTTAAAAGGCTTCCCCGTTTTGACCACCGTAAGGTGCTCACTGGTCTCGGGCGTAACCCGGTAAACTTCGGTCAGGTAGCGTCCGATCACCTCGTCTCGCCTGAGGCCCTCCATCCTCTCCAGGGCCCGGTTGTAGTAAATGATCTTCCCATCCACATCGGTGATGATAATCCCTTCTGAGACCGATTCAATGGTGTTTTCCAACATGGCAAGCCGCTCAGCCCTGTTGTCGGCATCCTCCTGTGTTTGAATTCCCCTCTGCACCTGTCATACCCCCCTTAGGACAACTGCGGTTCTCCGGTCACAAAATTCGACACTAAGGGATAATATCCCTACCATAAAGGGCAACAGGCGCAAAATTATTATGCGTGGTACCTACAGCAGTTTGGTGGTGAGCAGACTCCGGATCTCTGCAAAGATCCCGGAGGCCTCGGCCATAAGGAACCCCTTTTCGGCACCAAGCCTCCTCCTGAACTCCTGATCTTTGATCCCCTCCAGGTTGATGGCGACATTAAAGAGGGAGCCCACCACACCGGCGTAAGCCAGTAAGGCGGCAACCCCCGCATCGCTCAGGGCATTGGGATTGCCCCGGTTCACCATCTCCCTGGAGAGACGCAGCACCTCCAGGCACTCCCTGGCCACCTGCAGGGGGTGGCTTGCTGCTTCCTGCAGGGCTTCCTGGATGGCCCGGGAGCGGAGGTCCTTCTCCTCCCGGGTCTCCCTTGGCATCCGGTATGCCTGCATGACACGGTTGAAGGCTTCCGTATCTCCGTCCACGCCACAGCTCAGGCTCTCCATCAGCCCCAGCGACCTTTCCAGCAGGTGTTGGATGTTTTCCCTTTCTTTCTCATCCAGGCCGGCCTTTCCGGTAGTCAGGCGCGCCACCATGGACACCAGGGCAGCCCCAAGGGCTCCTGCCAGGGCGGATACGCTCCCGCCCCCGGGTGCAGGAGAACCGGAAGCCAGTTCCTCCAGGAAATCTTTTACTGCCATCTCCATGAGCATACTTATCTCTTCCTTTCATCACTCTTCGTGAATCCGCTTTTCGAGCACCTGGTCCTGCCGGAATCCCTCTAGCCTGAGGTAAAAGGCCGCCGTTTCCAGCAGGGCTTCCATGGGAACGAGCCCGACGATCTCACTGCCGATGATATTGACGCCATAGCGCGCGGCCTCGCTTCTAACCGCTTCAAACACCCGGTACAGGGGGACCTCCCGGTAGTTGCAGACATTGATGGTCACCTGGGCGATGTTGCGGTCTTCCAGCATCACACCCAGAGCCTTGATGCTGGGATACCCTCCGCTGCTCCCCCGGATGGCTTTGGCGATCGCCTTGGCAACAGCCACATCACCGGTACCGAGATTGATGTTGTAAGCTATCAGGGGTGGGCGTGCCCCAACTGCGGTTGCCCCTGCGGTAGGATGCATGCGGGCAGGCCCGAAGTCCGGGCATCGCTCCGGCAGACCAATGGTCTCCTTTAATCCCTCATACTCCCCCTGGCGCACCTTTGGGAGGCTTTTGCGTTCGGGGCGCGTTGCCGCAGCTTCGTACAGGTAGACGGGAATCTCCAGTTTTTCGCCGATCTCCCGGCCAAGCTCCCGGGCCATGTTCACACAGTCATCCATCGTCACCCCGGAAATCGGAATAAAAGGGATCACGTCCGTGGCGCCGATGCGCGGGTGCTCCCCGCGGTGCTCCTCCATATTGATCAGTTCCGCCGCCTTCTTTGCCGCCAGGAAAGCGGCCGTTTTCACCTGCTCCGGCCCTCCCACGAAGGTTACCACGGTCCTGTTGTGGTTGGGGTCAGAGGAAAAATCCAGCAGTTTGACACCATCCACCCTTTTAATGGCGTCAAGGATCTGCTCCACCACTTCAGGGCGCCGCCCCTCGCTGAAGTTGGGGACACATTCGATCAGTTTATCCATTTTTCACCCTCCGATCACCACTTGTCCGTTCTTAATGACGGTTTCCGCCAGGTTGGTACCGAAACGGTACATCAGGTAAAGGTGATTGGGAGCGTCGAAGATCACCATATCCGCCCTTTTCCCCGCTTCCAGACTCCCCACCTCCGCGGCCCGCCCGATGGCGTGGGCTGCATTGATGGTGACCGCGGTGATCACCTCGGCCGGCTTCATCTTCAACTGCCTGCAGGCGATCCCCATCACCACCTGCAGGGAGTTCACCGGGCTGCTTCCGGGATTGAAATCACTGGCCAGCGCCACCGCCACTCCCTGTTCGATCATCCTGCGGGCCGGGGCATACTTCTGGCCCATCAGACAGAATGTGGTTGCCGGAAGGAGCACGGCCACGGTATCCGCCCGCGCCAGGTCATAAATCCCCTTTTCCGAAACCGCCATCAGGTGATCCGCCGAGGTCGCCCCGAGTTCGGAGGCGAGCTCCGCTCCGCCCAGGGAGGCCATCTCATCCGCATGCACCTTTAGTTTAAGCCCCAGTTCCCGGGCCCTGACCAGTATGCGGCGGGTTTGCTCCACAGAAAATACTCCTTCCTCGCAGAAGACATCGCAGAACTCCGCCAGACCCTGACGGGCAATGACCGGAAGCATCTCCTCAACCACCAGGTCCACGTAACCTTCGGGATTCTCCCGGTATTCGGCCGGAATGGCATGCGCCCCCAGAAAAGTAGGAACCAGTTCCACCGGCTGGAGCCGGTTGAGTTCCCGAACCGCCTCGAGCATTTTTACCTCTTCTTCGGTGGAGAGACCGTAACCGCTCTTGGCCTCGGCGGTAGTGGTCCCCTGGACAAGCATCTCCGCCAGGTACTTCCCGGCGGCGGCGATCAATTCCTCAAGGCCTGCCTCTCTGGTGGCCCTTACAGTATCCAGGATGCCTCCGCCCCTGGCCAGGATCTCCAGGTAGCTCATGCCGTTCAGCCTCATCTCCAGTTCGTGCTCCCGGGAACCGGCAAAAATCACGTGGGTATGGGGATCCACCAGGCCGGGCAAAACCACCCTGCCCTTTGCCTCGATCACCTTTGTATCTTCGCCGATTTCCACCTGCTCCAGCACGTCGTCCGTTCTCCCGACCGCAAGGATCACGCCGTCTCTGGCCGCCACCGCCCCGTCCCGGATCAGACCGATATCGGCCATTTCCCGGCCGCGTCTCGGGTGTTCCGTGCCTCCGGCGCAGGTTACGATCTCCGCGGCGTTACGCACAATCAGGTCCGCCTTTGCTTTTTTCATCTCCAGCCACTTCCTTCCCTACCCACTTACTTAAAGTTTAAAGTTCAGTCAGACACTCACGCAGACAAGCCAGACAAGGGGACGGTTCTCTTGTCTGAGATGCAAGCAACGGTCTATCCTTACCGCGTAGAAAACTGGAGTTACCCTCTCTTGACACAGGAGCAGCTAACGGCAGCCGGGGCGAAACAGGAGGTTGAGCCAGGCGACCCTGCGCCATGGACGGTGTCATAAGAGCCGCTCGGCTGCCGTCGTCTGCGACGCGTTATAGGGCGAGCGCAAGGATAAACCGGGATTCAGGCCAGTGCGCCCGTCTCCTTTTCCACCTCTTCAATGATCCGTCCGCTCAGCAGCAGATCATGCACCCTTTTCAGATCCCGGTAAAGGATCCTGTCCCCGTCCCAGTGGGGCACCTCCTCCCGGATCAGCCGGGATGCCGCCCTGCTCCCCTTCCCGAGGGTGTGGGATGTGAAATCCAGGGCCTGAGCTGCGGCAAGCATTTCTCCTGCAACAATCCAGGTCACATTTTCGATCACAGAGGCGGCCTTGCGGGCAGCAATGGAACCCATGCTGACGTGATCCTCCTGGTTGCCGGAGGTCGGGATCGAGTCGACACTCGCCGGATGGGCCAGCACCTTGTTTTCGGAAGCAAGAGCGGCCGCAGTGTATTGCAGGATCATCAAACCGGAATTCAAGCCACCGTGTTCGGTCAGGAAAGGAGGCAGGCCGTTGTTCAGGGCGGGGTTTACCAGCCTTTCAATCCGCCTTTCGGAAATGCTCCCCAGTTCCGAAACCGCCATCGCCAGAAAATCCAGGGCCAGGGCCAGCGGCTGCCCGTGGAAGTTCCCGCCGCTGATCACCTCGCCGGTATCGGGAAGGATCAGAGGGTTGTCCGTGGCCGAATTGATCTCGATTTCCAGAACCCTTTTGACATAGTTGATGGCATCCAGGGAAGCCCCGTGCACCTGGGGAATACACCGCAGGGTGTAGGCGTCCTGCACCCGCTTGTGCCTGGTTCTGGTCATCAGTTCGCTCCCGTCCAGAAGCCTCCGCATGATAAGGGCACAGTTCTTCTGGCCGCTGTGGGGCCTAACCTCCTGGATCCTGGGATCGTAGGCGGCGGGTATACCCTCCAAAGCCTCAAAGGACATGGCAGCGGCAATGTTGGCCGCCTTGTAGAGACGCAGGGCGTCATGCACCGCCAGGCATCCCAAAGCGGTCATATACTGGGTCCCGTTGATCAGGGCAAGCCCTTCTTTGGCCGTGAGGCTGACGGAATGCAGGTTCGCAAGCTTAAACCCCTCCCGGGAGGGCATGACCCTCCCCTGGTACTCCACCTCACCCAGGCCGATCATCGCCAGAGCGATGTGAGCCAGTGGAACCAGGTCACCGCTTGCGCCCACCGAGCCCTTGCAGGGGACCACCGGGTGAACGGCCTTGTTCAACATGTCCAGCAGCAACTGGACAACCTCCAGCCGCACCCCCGAATAGCCCTTGGCCAGTGAGTTGGCGCGCAGCAGCATCATCGCCCTGACCGCATCCCCGGGCAGGGGTTCTCCCACCCCGCCGGAGTGGCTCATAATAATGTTTTGCTGTAAAGTGTTGCTGTCATCCCTCGACACAAGCATGTCACTGAACTTACCAAAGCCGGTGGTCACCCCATAGACCACCTGGCCATCTGTAAGGATCCTTTCGACAACCCTCCTGGATCTCAAGAGCCTGGCTTTCCCGGAAACATGGAGCATCACCGGTGCCCTTTTGCAGGCAACGGCAATTACCTGTTCCAGGGAGAGACTATCACCATCTATAGAAACCATATCGCCGGCAGCATTCAGTTCGATCATCTCCCTGACCTCCCATTGCCGTTAGGCAAATAAGCGAAGAACTCTATGTGAAGCCACCCCCCATCAGGCCTTGTACAGGCCGCTGCGGTGGGCTTTCAGGTACTGGCTGCAGAAGGGGTCCTTCCCCAACAGGGCCTGCGAGGCATAGACAAAGCCCATCATCGTCCTGTCCAGCGGGTCCAGGATATAGGCATCCATACCCGCGGTCATGGTCTGGATCATGAAGACCTGGTTCAAAACCCTGCGGTTGGGCAGCCCGTAGCTTACGTTGCTGAGGCCGCAGATGGTGTGGATCCCGGGGTACTCCCGCCTGATGAAAGAAATGGTTTCCAGAACCTCCACCCCTGCCCCGTCGCCGGTGCTGATCGGCTTAACCAGGGGATCGATGTAGATGTCGTCTTCCCGTATCCCTGCACCGGTGAGGCCGGCGACCAGCTTCCTGACGATGGCGACCCTCTGCTCCGCGGTATCCGGCATGCCGCTGTCGTCCATGCACAGGGCCACCACCTTGGCACCATACTTCTGCACCAGCGGCAGGACGCTGTTAAATCTCTCTTTCTCTGCGGTGATGGAGTTGACCATCGGCTGCCCCCCACCGGCCAGCGCCAGGCCGGCTTCAAGGGCCTGCGGGTTGGGGCTGTCGATGCAAAGGGGGAGATCCACCGCCTCCTTAACGAGGTTCACCAGCCACTCCATGGTCTCAGGCTCGTTATGCACCATCGTCCCGCAGTTGACGTCTATGTAGTGCGCCCCCGCCTCCGCCTGCTGTCGTGCGATGCTCATGATATAACCGGCATCCCTCTTCTCGACAGCCTCTTTAATCGCCTTGCGGCTTGTGTTGATCAGTTCTCCTACGATAAGCATGTTTACCGTCTCCTCCCGCGTTAAGGTTATATAATGGCCATTACGGAAACTACACGCCGGCCCTTCCCACATCTCACATCCGAATTCACCTATGGGCCGCTTCCGGTTTCACCTTTCATAAAGAAAGCTCCTTTCCCGCACCGGAAATCATCCGTAATTAATTTCCGGACCAACGCCGCACCCCTCAAAACCATGCAAAATTTGTGCCAGAAATGAAGTAAAAAAGGCTGCCCCATCTCAAGCTTTTGGGGCAGCCCCTGCTTGTTTTCTTAAAATGTTACTGATGGCCTCTGCAAAGATTCTTCCCGCCGGTGCAGAGTGAAGCAGGGTGGCCGGTTCGCAAAGCGGTTACCAGCCTCTCCTCCCCCCGGTAATCCCTCTCCACGGTGACCTCCGTCCAGTATCTTGCATCAAGCAGGCCGGCCAGCGCCCGGCCCTGCCCTTCACCGATCTCGCAGGCCAGGAGCCCCCCGGGCCGCAAAAAGGATGCCGCCTGCGGGATCAGGCGCCTGTACAGATCCAGGCCGTCTTCACCCCCGTCAAGGGCGAGGCGGGGTTCCCGGCGCACATCCACAGGGAGTTTTTCCAGCTCCCGCCGGGGAATGTAAGGAAGGTTGGCGGCAACCACGGCACCCGCTCCGCCCCCTCTTTTTTCAAGGACGGGCTCCAGCAGGTCGCCTTCCACGAACTCGATCCTTTCCGCCACGCCGTGCCGGGCGGCATTCGACGCCGCAAGCCTTAAAGCCGCCCCGGAGATATCGGTGGCGAACAGATGCACCCGCGGTTCGTAACAGGCCAGGCTGACGGCGATCACCCCGGAGCCGGTTCCGACATCCGCCGCCAGCGCCACCTCCCGGCGCCACTCCTTTAGAAACCCAAGGACCCTCTCCACGAGCAGTTCGGTTTCAGGGCGGGGAATCAACACCTCAGGCCCAACAGAAAAGGAAAGGGACATGAACTCCCTTTCCCCGGTGAGGTAGGCGACGGGCATCCCCGCCGCCCGCAGTTCGACGGATTTCCAAAAATTATGGACAACGGCTTCGGGAACCTCCCTTTCGGGAGCAATCAACAGTTCGGTCCGGGATCTTCCCCATGCGTGGGCAAGCAGGACCTCCGCCTCCAGCCTGGGCGCCTCGATCCCGGCCTCCCGCAGGGCTTTCGTTCCCTTCCGCAGCAGCTCGCCCCCTGTCATTCAGGCGCCGGCTTCCTCCCCGGCAGGCAATTCCTGCTGGAGCTGTTCGGCGCGCTGGGCGGTGATCAGGGCGGTGATCACCTCATCCAGGTCCCCTTCCAGGATGTCGGAAAGCCTGTACAGGGTGAGGCCGATCCGGTGATCGGTCAGGCGCCCCTGCGGGAAGTTGTAGGTCCTGATCCGCTCGCTGCGGTCTCCGCTCCCGATCATCGACCTGCGCATCGAGGAGATCTCCCCTTGCTGCTCCCGCTGGGCACGGTCCAGCAAACGGGCGCGCAAAACCCGCATCGCCTTCTCCTTGTTTTTATGCTGCGACTTCTCGTCCTGACAGGAGACGACAATGCCGGTGGGAATATGGGTGATCCTCACGGCGGACTGGGTGGTGTTCACCGACTGGCCCCCCGGCCCGCTGGAACAGAAAATATCGATCCGGATATCCTGCGGGTCGATCTGGACATCCACCTCTTCCGCCTCGGGGAGCACGGCAACCGTCGCCGCCGAGGTGTGGATCCTGCCCCCCGACTCCGTGACCGGGATCCTCTGCACCCGGTGTACGCCGCTCTCGTACTTCAGCTTGCTGTAAACCGATTCCCCGTTCACCTGGAAGATGATCTCCTTGAAGCCCCCCATGTCGGTGGGATGGCTGCTGAGGACCTCCACCTTCCAGCCCTGCCGCTCGGCGTAGCGGCTGTACATGCGGAAGAGATCCCCGGCGAAGAGGGCCGCCTCCTCTCCACCCGTCCCGCTGCGGATCTCCACGATGACGTTTTTCTTGTCCCTGGGGTCCCGGGGCAGGAGCAGGATCTTCAGTTCCTCTTCGAGCTTTTCCTTCTTTTCCTCGAGCTCTTCAAGCTCCGCCTCCGCCAGATCCCGCAGCTCCGGGTCCCTCTCCTCCTCCAGGAGGGACCGGGTGTCCTCGATCTCCCGGCACACCCGCTTATAATCGCGGTAGGTCGTCACGACCTCGGTGAGATCCGCGTGAGTTTTTGCGTATTTGCGCCATGTATCCATATCGGCAAGCACTGCCGGATCGCTCAACTTTTGCTCAAGATCAACGTAACGGGCCTCAAGACCCTCAAGTTTTTCCAGCATCACACATCACCACACTCAACTAAACTTGATACTTATTCTCGGGTTCAGGCTCTCCGTGCTGCTTACAGGCGGCACGAGAACTCTTTCGAAAGCGGTGATCGCCACCTCGATCATGCCTTCATCCGGTTCACCGGTGGTGAGCTTCTGCAGCCAGAGGCCGGGTGCGATCAGCCAGCCAACCCGTTCCCGGTGGCGCCGGGAGTAGCGGATAAACTCGTAGCCCAGCCCGGCGACCAGCGGCAGGAGCAGCAGGCGGGCGCCGAACTTCCACCACCAGGGGCCATTGCCCAGCAGGGCGAAGACAAAGATGCTGATGACCAGCACGGCCAGCAAAAAGGAGGTGCCGCAGCTCGGGTGCATCGTGGAGCGTTTGGCCACCTCCGCCACGGTGAGCTGCGCTCCCTCCTCGTAGGTGTTGATCACCTTATGCTCCGCCCCATGATATTGAAAAACCCGCCTGATGTCCTCAAAACAGCGGATTCCCAAAAGGTACGCCAGGAAGATGCCCAGCCTGGTGATCCCCTCGACAAGGTTTTGCCCCCAGGCCCCCGTCCAGCCTCTGGTCATATGCCCCAGCCAGGTGGGGATCACGACAAAAAGCACGATACCGAACATCAAGGCCAGGGCCACGGTGAGGCCGATCGCCAGGGAGCTGAGGCCGGCCTCTTCCTCCCCCTCCCCGGAAACCAGGGCCGCCGAAAGATTGAGGGCCCGGATCCCCAGCACCATCGACTCTAGCAACACCACAGTACCTCTTATCAGAGGCCACTTTAAAACAGGATATCTGTCCGTCCATGGATCCAGGTCCTTTTCATCCACCACGATCTCCCCCCCGGCACGCACCGCGGTGGCTACCGAACGGGGACCACGCATCATAACCCCCTCGATAACCGCCTGGCCGCCGTATTGAAAAGGAGCATCACTGCCCTTCCGAGGCACTCTCCAGCCCCCCTTTTGGCGCGAAAAAAGAGCAGCCCGGCAGCCGCCCTTTCTAGCGCCCGTACTTCTTCCGGAACCTCTCGACCCTGCCGCCCTTTTCCATTACCCGGGCTCTGGTTCCGGTGTAAAAGGGATGGCAGTTCGAGCAAACCTCCACTCTCATGCTCGGCACAGTGGAGCCGACCTCGAACCTGGCGCCGCAGGCGCAGGTGATGACGGCCTTGGAGTATTTCGGATGGATGCCCTCTTTCATCATTTTCACCTCCAGCTGTAACGGTGATTATTATAGCATACCCCCCACCCCTTGGCAAACTCTTTCCCCGTTGTGAACAGGCCAGCGGTCCTAATGACCGTCGTGTCTGGCAATTAATGGCACATACTTGATTCCTCTTTTCCGTATAAAGGTACAGCAATCAGAAAATACTACTACCGATTTAAAATAAATTTTTGGAGGTGTTTTAATTAATGCCGTTTCAATCGGTTCAACAAAATCTCAATCAAATCATGCAGATTTGCAACCAACTAAGCCAAAGTGAACGCAATACGGCCCAGCAACTCCAGCGCTGCATTCAGTTGGCCCAGCAAATTTCCAGCCAGATGAATCAGCTTACAGCCGGCACCCAAATTGCAGGACCGGGGTATAATGTAGGTGCGGCCCCCAGCGGGTTCAATGTAAATCCGGCCGGCGGCACTTTCACCCCCGGGGTAGCAGGAGGGGGCCAGTTCGGGCCGGCACCCGGTGTCGGCGGAGGGCAATGGAGCACCAACGTCGGGTTTGAAACCGCGCGGGAATTCGGAGGACCCCAAGCTCAACACCCGGTCTTCAACACCAACAAAGACCGGGGTGAATAAATAAATCAAAGGCCGATATAAAAAGGGGCCGTCCCAAAAGAACAATTTCAATGGGACGGCCCCTTTTTCATTGTCAAGCGAGACAACCCTGTGTCATCCCCATCTTTTCAGCCCGTGCCGGTCAGGAGTTTCTCCACTTTCCAGAAAACCAGGACTTTGAATAGGGGAGTGCATTTCTTTTCGCCTGCTTATTTTAGTACTTTCCTGGCTAACTACCAGAAACATACCCTGCCGTAATATATCCTCCGGCTTCAATCGCTTACAATCCATCCATGTTCCGGCTCGTCCGTTAAGCGCTTCAGAAACACTTTCGAAATCCGTGATGATCGCTGTCCCGCCGCTCTCCTCAACAAAATTTACCGATGCCTCGATTTTTGGGTACATACTTCCTGCTGCAAAATAACCCGTTTTCATATATTCTTTAGCTTCGGAAACAGTAATCCGGTCCAAGGGTTTCTGGTCTGGCTTACCGTAATTAATATAAACTTTAGGAACACCTGTGAGTAACACTAAAAAATCTGCTCTAAGATCTGTAGCAAGTCTTTGTGAAGCTCTATCTTTATCTATAACAGCTTCTATCCCCTTTAACTCACCATTGCTTTCAATGACGGGTATACCGCCCCCTCCTAAAGCCACTACGACGAAGTTAAGCTCAATCAGTTCTTTAATGGCTCTGATCCCAATAATTTCTATCGGTTTAGGTGATGGTACCACCCGCCTCCAACCGCGCCCGCTATCCTCCTTCATCGTAATACCTCTGTCCACCATTAGCCTCTGAGCCACTTCTTGCGTGTAAAACGGTCCGATGGGTTTGCTCGGGTCGGCAAATTCCCGGTCATTCAGATCAACCTTAACCTGCGTGATAATAGTGGCAATCTCGCGTTTCACACAGGCTTTTTTTAAAACATTTCTCAATTTTTGCTGGATGGCATAACCCAATACACCTTGCGTGTTGGCAACGCAAGCATCTAAGGGAATAGGTGGAACCACATCTTTCGCCATTTCGTTCTTTATTAATGCAAATCCAACCTGAGGGCCGTTTCCATGCGTGATCACTATTCTGTATTCATTTCTTATTGGTTCAATAAGGGAACAGCAAGCTGTCTCGATATTGGCGAGTTGCTCCTCAAAATTGCCCCTCTGATGTTCACGGGTGATGGCATTGCCACCGAAAGCAATCACAACCGTTTTGTTTTTTTGCCGCCGTTCGCCTGCTCCACCTGATGAGTGAACAACAAACTGTTCCACTTCTATTTCCTCCCAACCAAAACGATTTGACATCCCCAAAATATACCTGCAAGCAGATATCGCCCCGATGATGCTCCGATTTGCCACAGCCGATGCGCTAAATTCAAGACACTCTTGCTGCCAGAATAGATGGCGTCAATCATTTCGGTGATATATCCGGCGCCTTCACCGCGAGAGGCGTACCACAACATCGTCTGACTAATGGCATTGGTCAGAGGCCATTTTTCTTTAATCAAAAATTGCATGCTTTCAATGAAAGCGTGATTCTCACTCATCTCCCGGCTTCCCCTGACATAAGCCGCCAGCACTCCAGCCACAAAGTCATCCCCGGCCGGTGTCAGGCCGTCTCCACGGCCTATAAATTCATTCAGTGAGTTCATGAGCAGAGATAAATCTTTATTTATCAGCCCCTCTATTAATCGCTGTGTGCTTTGGCTCTTAGTACTTATAAAGCCTGGTATAATATTTTCGACCCAGTTCAGTAATTTGTTCAGTTCTGCGACATCAAAATCATAGTTTGTTCTATGGAACCGCCAGTCTTGAGTATGCGAACAATTCACCATCACACTTCCGCAATCCAATTTGGATGCGGCAAATGCAACCGGTATCCCTATTTGAATGTGATTATCAAACCGGTCGAAGTCAACCAGAAGCGAATTCGGCCCCATTGCCTCTTTTTCCGTAACTAAGCTAAGTAATGGCTTGTTGGGGTCGGATTGGAGATTACAGACGCATCGGAAAACACTGTGCACTCTGAATTGTTCTCTCTTTATACGGCTAGCGAAGTCTTTCCCCCAAGACCTGGCCAAAAATATTTTGGGGTTCCCGCCCACGCCCTCACCTTCTTAAACAAATGCGCATTCAACCCTTGACTACTAGCATTTCTCTGCCAGTTCCCAATCTTCAAGGTCTGTTGTCACGTTTTCTTCACTTTTGTATAGGGACATAGCATAACAAAGTGCAGCAATCAAGGAATACCCGATCGCTGGATAGAGCGCAACTCCTATGCCGAGCCGCGAGGCGTGTATCACGCCGAAGAAACAACATACAGCTCCAAATAAACTGTAATAGGCAGCCTTTTTAAAATCCCTGTCTATTATAAACGCTGTAATTGCTCCTAAAATCATGCCTACCAAGATAGCCCCGGCTCCTAAAACCGACATGCCACGATATACCACCCCGGCATTATTTAAAACATCAAAACCAATTTTAGCCGCACTGGTGCCGGCTGCCGATAGAGCATTATCCACCTGGTTCTGAACAAAATTAGCGATCCACGGGATCAACGATAGGATGATAGCCGGAGCATGCCGCTTTGGGGTAGCATTAAAGGATTGCGATCCGATAACCATAGCAATGTAGACCAGGATCGGCAAAATTGCGACTAACGGGATAATTGACAGCATCAAGGGGAGCAGCCCCAGAATTCCGATGATGATCACAGCAATACCTGTTGCAAGAGAATAGCCTACCCGCGCACCAACACTCTTCCATCCAGGATGTCCGATGTAGATAATCGTTGGGAATGGGCTACCCAAAAGAGCGCCTATCAATGTTCCAATACCCGGAACCAACATACTCTCCTGGGTGTTGTATGTATCGCCGGCAGCTTCTGAGCTCTCTATATTATTCATACTTTCTAAAAAGTCGTAAATCGCCAAAGGTATCGCTGACGCGATAAAGGGGCCAATTAAGCGCATACCGGTGATGATGGGTTTAATACCGGCAACAGGCAGGGCAACAGAGAAACCGGCCAGGGCATCGGCTATGCCTTTCGGTTGCATATACCCCGTACTCCATCCTATTATTGTTCCAACGATAATCGCCAGAAGCCCGGCGGGAATATTCAAAGGAAATGACTTCCGGGCAAACCATCCGATCACAACGATACCAAGGCAAACCAGTCCAATGTGTGGTGCCTGCCAGATTTGCATAGCAGGAGACATGGCAATGAATGTAAGAGCGACGCCCGCCAGGGTTCCCAGCATAGCTGCACGGGGTGTTACCTTCCGTATATAACTCCCCAAAAAGGCACCGGCAATTTCAACAATTGCGTGGACGAAGTTCCAGGCAACACCCACGGACCAGGCAATAATCCAGTTTTTTGTCGATACATAAACCGGTAGCATTACCGCGAAGGAACAGATAAAATAGTGGGGCACACTCAGCCCATACGGCATTGCCGTTACATCGTCTCGTCCCTCTTTTTGGGAAAGCCTTTTAGCCTGCCAGGCAAGGTAAAGGTTACCAAGACCGACCGAGAGGACTACCGCCGGGACGATCCGGTTGTAGACGATGTTAGTGGGCATTTTTATAGCTATGACGAGCAGCCCGATTGCCGTTAAGATATTGGTAAGACTGTTAGTAAATAGACCAAAAAAACCATTAATATCTCCTTTAACCCACCAGGGTACAATTCTTCTCACCGAAGACATAAAGATACTCCTCCATTTCTCTCCAAAATAACGGTGTTGCGATAATACAACAAGGGCAATAAAATTAAAGTAAAAGTGATAAGACGTGCTTTCTTTTTAATTCCAAAATATCAACAAAAGGTGTTATTATTTAGGAGGGTGGCCGGAAGAGCAAGCTGTGTTGGGTGGTTTTTCCCACTCCCAGGTTGCAAACGTATGATATTCCCTGGCAACACAGCTTGCTTCAAATCCGGTTCAAAAAAGAGTATTTTACCTGCAAGCTCATCAAAATTCAGTTTTTATGCCTTAGCCTTAAGTGCTTCCAACAGCTTCTTGGAATCTGAAACCCATCCGAAAATGCCGCCTTGCTGATGCGTCATCCTTACAGCAGCCTCATGATCCCGGGGGTCGAAGGCAGCTGAACAATCTTCCAGAAGCAAGCATTCATAGCCCCGGTCGTTGGCTTCACGAATTGTCGTATGGACGCATACATGGGTGGTGACGCCACTCACTATCAAGCTCTTGATCCCTTTGGTACGCAGTATGACATCAAGATCCGTTTGGTAAAAGGCTCCTTTCCCCGGCTTATCAACCACCGGCTCGTTCGGAAGCGGTTTCAATTCATCTACTATGTCGTGCCCGTATTCACCGCGGATCAATATCCTTCCCATGGGTCCTACGTCTCCGATGCCCGCACCCTGCCTCTTGCTGCGGGCTAATTTGCTCGGGGGACAATCGGAGAGATCAGGACGGTGCCCCTCCCGGGTATGAATCACAAACATCCCGGCATCCCGGGCAGCCTGCAACACCTGCTGGAGTGGAGCAATCACATTGCGAGTAAGGGTAATGTCGTTTCCCAGCTTCTCACCAAACCCGCCCGGTGCACAGAAATCACGCTGCATGTCGATGATCAGAAGAGCAGTACTGGACAGCTCAAACTCAAAGGGATACGGAAGCGCTTCAACTTTAACTGTCATAATAATCTCCTCCTTCGTAATGATCTAAGAAAACTCAGCATTACTTGGATTTACTACCGCTTCGGACGCTTCTGACCTATCTAGACATTCACCCCCCCTTCCTCCTCATCAGGCCGAAATCTTGACATAACCAAAAAGATGGCTGCCATTAAAAGATATCCAACTGCCGGCCACATTGCGGTTCCCAAGCCTATCTTTGTGGCATGAATAATGCCAAAAAAGGAGAGCACCGCACCTCCAATTGCAAAGTATGTGGCCTCTCGATACCTGTTATCAATTATGTAAGCAGTGATCGCGGCCAATAACATTCCCACGATAATCGCCCCGGCACCCAAAATTTCCATACCACGATAAATAACATCTGCCTGCATAAGCTTTGCATAACCGAGAGCGTGCGCACTGGTACCCGCCGCACTTAAGGCATTATCTATCAGAGTCTGACCCCAGTTGGCGAGCCAGGGTACCATACCAATGACTACAGCAGGTGCATGTCTGCTGGGGCTGGCCTGAAATGCCTGTGCCCCAATAGCCAATCCTATGTATAAAAGAAGGGGAACCAGAGCAACAAGGGGGATAATAGACAGAAGCAAAGGTATAATCCCCGTAAAGCACACCAGTAATACGCAGACCCCACTGGCTAGAGAATAACCAATGCGGGCACCAACACTCTTCCATCCGGCATGCCCGATATATATTGCAATCGGGAAGGGGCTGCCGACCAAACTCCCAAGCAGCGAACTGAACCCGTCAACCAACATAGCCTCCCGGGTGTTGTAGTTATCCCCGGCTGCGCTTGCACTCTCGAGGTTATCCATACTCTCAAAAAAGTTGTAAATCCCCAGCGGGATGGCAGAAGCTATGTAAGGAGCAATGAGGTGAAAACCTTTGACAAGTGCAGAGAGGGACGGTAGCGGCCAGCTGAATTTGACGCTGGCAGCAGCCTCAGCCACAGCCTGCGGGTGCATATACCCTGTCAACCATCCAATTGCAGTCCCTGCCACGATGGCAAGCAAACCAGCCGGTATGTTTCCCGGCATCTTCTGCCTGCCAATAAAGCCGATTAGAATTATTGTCAGGCTGACAAATGCGATATATGGAACCTCCCAGCTTTGCATGGCGGGCCGCATAGATATCAGACAGATAGAGACCCCGGCAAGCGTACCGAGCATGGCAGCTCTTGGCGTGTGACTGCGCAACCAGGGGCCAATAAAAGCTCCTATAATTGCCACAATTGCTTCAATAAAACACCAGGCAAGGCCAACCTGCCAGGCCATGACCGCATCCTTTGTTTTAAAATAGACCGGGCCCATAATCATAAAAACTATGATGAACATATGGGGTACGCTGACACCGGATGGAAGTGAGGTTACATCCAGGCGTTTTTCAGAACGACCAAGTCGGGCACCCATCCAGAAATAGTAAAGGGCATTGCAAAAAACGGTTAATCCAAGAGCTGGCATTATTCTGCCGTAGACGATCTCCTCGGGCATTTTTAAACCAAAGCGCAATATACCAGCTAAAACCATTAAATTCGTGAGATTATTCGTAAAAAGCCCGAAGAAGCCGTTCCAATCCCCTTTGACCCACAACTTAACACCATCAAAATCTGACTTCATGCATGATTCTCCTTCCCATATTAATTTTTCCGTTCACAGTTATGAGAAGGCAAATAATTATTACAAAACACCATTAAAGCTACCCACCCCAGACACATTTCTTCTTAAATTAACACACTGCTCTAACATCACCTCCATTTATGGGTGGCATGCAAGAGATAGAAACTTCACCTCCTCTTTATTGCCTAGCAATAACGTCGGCAAAACGGCGCAGAGCCGCGGTAAAACACTCCATAGGCGCCCGAACCAGGCCTGCGCCAACCTGCCCAACACCTGCATCGCGATGAGCAATTCCCGTGTTGATGATCGGATTGATACCGGTTTCCACAACTTTTATAAGATCAATCCCCGTTGGCGTTGGCCGAAAATCCAATGCGGGTATTGTATAAGCAGGATTAGTAGCCAGCGTGATTTCGTACATTTCTTTTGTGTAGTTAATGGCATCGCTTGCAGTACCGCCAACAAATTGAACAATTGCCGGCGCTGCAGCCATAGCAAAGCCGCCCAGGCCACAGGTTTCAGTAATGGCGCTATCACCCAGGTCAGGGTTTGCATCCGCATCGCTGTAACCCGGGAAATAAAGTCCCTTTACATAAGGTGCCGGTGCTGTAAACCATTCATTACCAAGTCCGCTGACCCTGATCCCAAATTCTACCCCGTTACGTGCCATGGCTGTTATAAGAGTGCTGCCCTTTATACCGTGAGCGGCATCAAGACTGGCCTTGCAGGCAGCCATGGAAATGTTCAGGTAAAAGTGGTCATTCGATGCCAGAAACGAAGCAACATCTGCCAGTTCACCGCCTGTGCATTCTTTGCATAAAACAGGCAGCAGGGTTCTCATCAACAGGGATGTTGCAGCCAGGTTCCGGTTGTGACATTCGTCTCCCATCTGCAAAGCTTTCGCTGTAAGGGTCATGATGTCCAAACCGCCGGCCGCCAGAATGGCCTTACGCAGCACCGGCGCCAAAACATCACGCATCCAGTGTAACCTGCCAATAACTTCAGGAGAATTGGCACCAAATCTTAGCACCTTACCCAGACCTTCGTTGAGGTTTGAGTAAGCCCGGTTTCCACCGGTTTCGTTTTCTATTACAAACACAGGCATCGATGCCGAAATTATACCTGCCATGGGGCCGACAGCACCGTATTCATGGCATGGCGCAAACTTAATATCACCGCTGGCCGCCAGCACCTCGGCTTCTTTAGGGCTATCCGCCAGGCCTTCATAGATCAGCGCCCCGACTATAGCGCCCCGCATCGGCCCGCACATTTTATCCCAGCTAATAGGAGGACCAGAGTGCAGCAGCATTCTTCGCTCAAACCCTGGAATCACATCCCCTGCCGGAGCGATATCGACAAGTTTCGGACGTGCATCCAGCAACCGGCCGACAGCCTGTTTGTTGCCGTTGTTGATATACTCTGCATGTTCCTCAAGTAAAGATAAAAGCCTTACAAGTTGAGGATCGCCATTGGCAGGTGGCTTCCAGTCTACCTGCACATTGGCAATACCCAGGGATGTCAAGTCATGTGCAAAGGATTCCAGCCCAATATTTACAACCTTCACAGGACCATTTAGAAGTTCTTTGCTTGAATTCAATTATTGCACCCCCCGACTCTCATGCAGTTTAATTATCCTCCCGGCTACCCGTGCTGCTTCTGCATTTGACGGCAACACAATAATCCCAGCCTTTTCAAGGACTTCAACCTGTTCGCTTAAGGGCTGCGGATCTGCATCCGTACCGCAAACAAAGGCAACAACTACAACATTATTTTCTGGGTAGGTTGTTCGTGCCTTGACAACAGCACGAGCTAATTCGCCAGCAGGATCAGGATGACTGCCGTAGCCTGTAACTACATCGCAAAGAATCACCGCCACTTCCGGATCGGCATACTCCTGCAGCAAGCGCTCGTTACGAGGAAGGGGATCAATCATCGGATGAGGCCGACCACGTGTAAATTCATCATCACCGAGGTCTACTACAGTATGGCCCATGCTATGGCGTGAGGAAGGCAAACTCAGCTCAGGCCTCAAAGGGATATTGGAATAGACATCCCCGATGATGCTGCCGAGCACAACCATTGCCTCATCTGCCAATGTGCCTCCCGTAAACAGGCCGCGCAAGTAGCGCTGCCCAGGCCGTAATCCTCTTTCCGCTTCGGAGATCTGTTCCGAGTAATCACCCCAGAAATTTTCCGGTATGGTCACCGGTTCTTCTCTGTTGGCCAAAGCAACAGCTTTATATGAGGCATCTTCAATAGTGGCTGCACATATAACTCCTGCTGCCATGGCGCCGCTCAGATCCCCTTTCAGGAGGCACATAACAACAGGTTTTTTGCATCTCTTTACCCGCTCAAGTATTTTCAGAGTTGTCTGGGCTCCGGCCGGTTTTGATATGAGCAGTATAACCTCCGTAGAAAGATCTTCTTCTAAAAGGTCTATTCCCAGCAGCATCATCCGTCCGCCAACGGCATCTGAAAGATCTCTCCCTCCTGTTCCGATAGCATGGGATATGCCTGCTCCCAAGCGATCAATTAAGACAGTCGCTTCCTGGATGCCGGTACCGGAAGCACCGACAATACCTATCTTCCCCCGGGAAACAACATTCGCAAAAGCCAGAGGCACACCATCAATTATTGCCGTCCCACAATCCGGCCCCATCACCAGCAACCTTTTTTCGACTCCGAATTCTTTAAGCCTGACCTCGTCTTCCAAACTAACGTTGTCGCTGAAAAGGTGTACGTTCAGTCCCAGGTTCAGGGCTTTAAACGCCTCTGCAGCGGCATAAGTTCCCGGCACAGAGATAAGCGCCAGGTTTGCACCGGGTAAAGCTTCCACTGCACTTCGCAGTGTCCTGGGAAGTTGTAGCCTCGACTCCACCTGCTTCACTTCAGAACCGGCAAGAAGGTTTTTTGCTGTTTCTATAGCCTTTAATGCCTGTTCTTCCGAATCCGCCGCTACAACTATCACAAGGTCATTAGCATTGGCCTCGGCAACTTCAGGCACAAGCATCCCTATCTCTTTTAGGGTTTCCTTATTCATCTCTGTTGCCATGACCACGGAGGCTTGTTGAACCCCGTCTAGCTGCCGCATCTCAGCGGATAATTTCATTAATTTTACAGAATCCTGATACATGTTTGGCTTCACAAGCCACCGGATAATCACCTATACCTCATCCCCTTTCATGATCCCATTTCACAACAAACCGGAAACAATATCAGATGTTAGTTAAGTAAGAAAAACCATATAGATCCCTGCTTAAGTTGAAGTTTAACACCCGGGGTATTAGCCATTCTATATCCGCTCTATACGAAAGTACCTCTTGCCCATTTGTCAAATATCTACAACAAGTGTAATAAGCTCTTTTCTTTGGTCTGCCTCTCCGCAAACATAGGTGCTCGAACGGGACGTGAACACTGCCCTGAAAATGTTCAGGTTTATCCTTGCGCTTGCTCCCGGACTCCGGATTTACTCGCCCTAAGACTCGTCGCAGACGGCAGCCGACCGGCTCCTATGACGCCATCCATGGAACATAAGTCACCTAACTCCCCCGCACTCAACGGCACTTTCTTTCTGCAACGAGATAATTGATAACAGCCGGTTCTGAATGAACGTCAAAGGACAAAATTCCATTTGAGTGCGGGGTCGCTTCGGCTGCTGTTAGCTGCTCTTTCAAAGAGCGAGTAACACCCAGCACTCACAGCTGCTTCGTGAACTGAAGAAGACATAAACAGAATTACTCTTGAAACGGGGTTTCGGTGAGTGCTGGCGCCAGCAAGGACAAACCGTTTTTCGTTCCTCCGTTGGTAGCCGCCGAAGGCGGTGTGGTGGTCTACCAGAAACGTCTGGCGAGAGCGCCGGCAATAAAGATGAATGCTTCTCTACTGCGGGGAAAGGTGAAAAGTTACGCCTGTCAAATCGAAATGACCCATTGGTGTCAGAATGAAATACGAAACCCCTCCCCAGAGGGAGGGGGGTAGTTTCACACTTACGTTTACTGCTACCTTCATCACTCAGGATTGACACCATATGTAGGCAACACACACATGCAGTAGCATATAAAACCCACGCCAATGCGGTGTTTGCATAGATTATTTTTTTATGTGGAATATTTTCAGCGCCAGCTGCAGGCTCAGGCAGTCCTCCGGCGATTTCAAGTCAAGCCCCGTTATTTGTTGTATCCTATTCACCCTGTACCTCAGGGTGTTATAATGAATAAAGAGATATTCGGCTGTTTTCTGAAAATTCATTTCATTTGCGAACAACGCCTCAAGGGTTTCAACCAGCCCCGCTTCATTTCTCTCATCGTAAGAAACCAACCGTCCCAGGATATCTTCAAAAAACTTATCTATCTCCCTTGTATCAGAAGTCAATAGGATTCGGTATATTCCCAAGTCATCAAAATGGAATACCCGGCCTCTGTTGGAGGCACAATTTCCAACCTTCAATGCCATCTGGGCTTGTTTTATACCTTCGGCAATGTTCAAAGGATCCTCTATATAGCGGCTGATCCCCGCGAGCACCTGCCACTTGAGCTCCTTTGCCAACTCCTCACTACAGGAGCGGGCCAAGGTCTCCGAGTTTCGCCGAAATTGTTTTATTTCAGTGTGTGACCGGAAGATATGCAAAATCATTAATTGGCTTCCTCTTTCGACAATGGCAGAGCCCGGAGTTAATAAATTAACAACGCTAGTAACCGTCTCCATCATTTTAAGCCTTTTTTGCCGGGCAAACACAGGATCCTGGTTGTAGAGCGACTGCAGGTCGTTGCTTTCCAATAAAATGACGGAAAAGCCGTTGGCAAGCTCCCAGCCGAACCTTTCCGCCAAAACGATTGCATCCTCTCTTGAGGAGATTTTCCCATCAATAATATCTTCAACGAAGTTGCTCTTAAACCTGGATTCCACATCGAAGACAGCGTGCTGTTTGCTTATTTCCAGCGCAATAGCGGTGACCGCCTGGTCAATCCCGATCATTTCCCGCGCCGACATCTGCTTTTCAGGTTCCCAGATAAAAAGGTAGCCATAAATTTCATTGTCAACGGCAACGGGCCGGCAGATTGCATGGATTCCTCCGGCATCGTCAAATGTCAGCTTTCTTCCATTCGTTTTTTTATAGGCTGTTGATAAACGCTTGCTGTCGTTCACGAGTTCAGACAAAGCCCGATTCTTAGTGGCGCCAAAATCTCTCGGCGATAAACAAGAAGAAATCTTTCGAAAGTCGGGATCATGAATGGATACAGGGTACCCAAGCAATCTGGCCAAAGCCAGTGAAATCTCGTTCAGCCCTCCCCCATGCAGTATAATTTCAGTTAGGGCATTGCTGATCTTTTCATTCTTCTGAAGAATAGCTGCTTGACGATGAAGGATCTCCGTTAATATTGGATTGATAATTTCGTTAAACGAAGCATTGTTGGGCAGTTTAATGAGAGGAAAACCGTATTGGTTTGCCTGATCAATCATAATCTTTGGAATTTCACGGATGTAACGTTCCGGCTTAATGGCCAATGCAGCCAGCCCATGTTTGTTTAACTCAGGGATCAATTTTTCCAAAGCTCTTTGATCATCTTTAATAGGATAAGCGGTGGTGAGCAACAGTTCACATGGTTTTATAAACCTTTCTATGTCCGGCACCTCCATAATGTTAACCGATTGGATGAGACGATCAATTCCCTGTTCCCCACCGACAAGCATTGCCCCTTCCATTTGGGGTAATTCCATCGCCTCTCTTACGGAAATCCCGAACATGCCAGTACCTACCTCCTTGTACCAGAGTTGGTTTGACATCCTGGAGTATTGCCCAACACCGTGGCTTTAACAGTCCGGTCAAGAGCCTGGAGTAAAACGAGTCAGCCTTCCTTGCAAGGAGAAACCCCGTAAATCTCGTAAACAATTGCAATCATAACCCCGGTTCAAAGGACTGCAGTGCTGGGGCGCGCTGAAGCCATCAGGTTGCTCAATCGAGCTTTTATGATTTTTATTCGTTTTTAAGTCTCATTATCCTTTAAAGTAGGGGCTGCTTGATTATTGCCTTTTTGTGGTCTAATTTTCAGCGTAGGCCACCCTTAGCTGGAAATGCTGTTTGCAGCTAATTTCGCGGGAACCCTCATTTTCCTTCTTTTTTCTCTCATTTTTTAAAATGGGAACCACTGAAGAGCAACCCGCAACCCAAATTTTCTCTATCGTACAAGGGCGAAGTAACAACCCCCGTAAGTTCGCTGCGCCTGCAAGGATAAGCCGCTATTTTCGTTCTCCCGATGGTGCCGTACGAACGGATTGAAGGTCTAACGGGCTGCAGGAGTAAACTACCGGCTCAGGTACGGCAGCGGGTCGACGGCCCTGTTGTTCCGCCTCACCTCAAAATGGAGATGGGGGCCTGTTGCCCTCCCGGAAGAGCCGACCCGGGCGACGGCCTGCCCCTTATCCACCAGTTCGCCCACCTTCACCAGGGATTCCTCGATGTGACCATACAGGGTTTGTTCCCCGCGGCCGTGATCCAGGATTACGGTGTAACCGTAAAAAGGCCTGCGCCCTACGAAAACCACCTCGCCCCGCTCGGCCGCCCTGATCAGATCCCCGTAGTCCCCTGCAATATCGAGGCCGTGGTGAAATTCCCCCGATCGGGCACCGAAAAACGAGGTGATCGCACCCAACAGCGGCCAGACAAGAGTGCTTCCCAGGCCCCTTGCCGCCCACTGCACCCCCTCGGAGCTTTGGGCTAAAGCGGCGGCGTCCCCCGGTATGACCAGTTCCGTGCCCACGGCCAGGGCGGCCGGATCGGAGATCCGGTTGGCGGAAGCCAGACGCGCCACACTGACATGGTAGCGGCGTGACAGCGACCACAATGTCTCTCCGGGCGCCACCCTATGGATCAACCCCTCCGCTGAGGGTACCACCAGGTACTGCCCGGGGTAGAGCGCCGCATCCTCTCGAATCCCGTTGGCGGCGGCGATGGCGGCAGGCTCAACACCCCAGCGCCGGGCCAAACCCCAGAGGGTGTCCCCGGAGCGCACCTCATAATAAAGCCGGCGGTGTTCCCGGATGGCCGGTTTAGGCGCCGTCAGTTTTTTCATAAGCCAGTAAGGCTCAAAGCCGTCCTCCGGAAAATAACCGGCGGCCGGTGTAACAGGAAACAAGAAACACCCGGCCAGAAACAGCGCAAAAACACCCAGTGCTATTCTTTTCCTCAACTGTGTTCACCTCACAAAATGCCGGCCATACTGCTATTTTTTCCGTTCCTCCTGCAATTAATTCCAATTCATCCAAAAAATAAAGCCTGCTCGAAAGGAGCAGGTTAATCCGCGGAAACAGCGCCGACACGTCAGGTTTTGCGTTTTCACTCCAGGAGGTGGTCGGCTCGAATCAATCCTTAAACAGCTGCGGAAGAGCCCGCAGCAGGTCGGCGTTGGCCCTCGTCTTCTTCATGGCGTCGATGAGCATTTCTATGGCCTCGCCGGTGCCGTAGGAGGCGAACATCCTGCGGAAGTTCCAGACAAGCTCGATCTCTTCTTTGCTCAGGAGAAGCTCCTCCCGCCGGGTCCCGGACCTCTTCACGTCTATCGCCGGGAAGATCCTCTTCTCCGCCAGCTTCCGGTCGAGGACCAGCTCCATATTCCCCGTGCCCTTGAACTCCTCGAAGATCACCTCGTCCATCCTGCTTCCCGTTTCCACCAGGGCCGTGGCCAGGATGGTCAGGCTGCCCCCCTCCTCGATCTTCCTGGCGGCACCGAAGAAGCGCTTCGGCTTGTGCAGTGCGGTGGGGTCAACGCCGCCGGAAAGGGTTCGCCCGGAAGGCGGCACCACCAGGTTGTACGCCCGGGCAAGGCGGGTGATGCTGTCGAGGAGGATCACCACGTTCCGCTTGTGCTCCACCAGGCGTTTTGCCCGCTCCAGCAGCATCTCCGAGACCTTGACGTGGTTCTCCGGCAGTTCGTCGAAGGTGGAGGCGATCACCTCCCCGTTCACCGAGCGCTGCATGTCGGTGACCTCCTCGGGGCGCTCGTCGATCAAAAGCACCATCAGATCCACGTCCGGGTAATTGGTGGTAATGGAGTTGGCGATCTTTTTCAGCAGAAAGGTTTTTCCCGCCTTGGGAGGCGCGACGATCAGGCCGCGCTGGCCCATCCCCAGAGGTGCGATGAGGTCTACGATGCGGCAGGAAACATCGCCGTTGGGCGTCTCAAGGGTGAGCCTTTCGTTCGGAAAGATCGGTGTCAGGGCATCGAAATGAAGCCTCTCCGCCGCCTGCTCCGGGGGGTAACCGTTTACGGTCTCCACCCGCAGCAGGGCATAGAACCGTTCCGTCTCCTTCGGTGCCCGCACCTGCCCCGCCACCCGGTCACCCGTTCGCAGGTCAAAGCGCCTGATCTGCGAGGGTGAGACGTAAATATCGTCGTGGCTGGGAACGTAGGCAAAGGGCCGCAGGAAACCGTAGCCGTCGGGAAGGATCTCCAGGACCCCCTGGGCAAAAAGGAGGCCGTCCTTCTCGGTTTGAGCCTTCAGAATCTCAAAGATCAGCTCCTTTTTGCGCAGGCGGGAGTAACCTGTTATCTCCAGCTCCCGGGCGATTTTCAAAAGCTCGGGCATGGTTTTTTGCTCTAATTCCGTAACGTTCAAGCAGATCCTCCTTCGAAAAAGGGTTTTTCCGGGAGCCCCCGGCGGTCAATGCTCAAGCATAAGGGATGGTCGGGAAATTACGACGAGCGGACACCTGGAGGGTGATCACGCTGTAGGCTGTCTAAGGTAGGAAATATGTCCTTGCGCTTCAGATTTTAACATCCAACAGGCTCCCGGTCAAGCTCCAAACAGGTTTGAATCCAAGGGGCGTGCGTAGTCCGGCTTGCGTGAAAAATGATGACGGGCTTCGATGAACCGGACTGTTCCCGTCTGGCCGCGCATCACCACCGAGTGGGTGCGGGCACCCCAGGAGGTGTAAATCACCCCTCGCAAGAGGGTGCTGTCGGTAACGCCTGTCGCCGCAAAGATCACATCATCACTTTTCACCAGGTCATCCATCAGGAGTACCCGCCGGATATCATCGATGCCCATCTTCCGGGCACGCTCCTCCTCCTCATTGTCCATCGGCCAGAGCCGTGCCTGCATCTCCCCGCCGAGGCAGCGCAGGGCAGCCGCTGCCAGCACTCCCTCCGGTGCCCCGCCGATTCCGATCAGGAGATCCACACCGGTGCCTTCGAACCCAACGGCCACCGCGGGCGCCACATCCCCGTCGGATATCAGCCGGATGCGGGCCCCCGTTTGCCTGACCCGCCGGATCAGTTCCTCATGCCGGGGGCGGTCCAGGATCACCGCCGTGAGGTCCTCTACATTTTTTCCGAGGGCTGCGGCCACTGCCTTGATGTTCTCTTCAACGGGTGCATCCAGGCTGATCCTGCCCGCCGCCCTGGGTCCGACGGCGATCTTTTCCATGTACATATCCGGGGCATGCAGCAGGCAGCCGCGGGGTGCCGCCGCCAGAACGGCGATCGCCCCGGTCAAACCCTTCGCCACGATATTGGTCCCTTCAAGGGGGTCAACGGCCACATCCAGCTCGGGGGGAGTACCTGTTCCCACGCGCTCGCCGATATAGAGCATCGGCGCCTCGTCCATTTCCCCCTCCCCGATCACCACCGTGCCGTCGATCTGGACCGTATCAAACATGCGCCGCATGGCATTGACGGCAGCCTCGTCCGCCTTCTCCTTGTTGCCGCGCCCCATCCAGCGCCCGGCCTCCAGGGCCGCCGCCTCCGTCACCCGGACAAACTCCAGCGTAAGCTCGCGCTCCATTTCTCCTCGTCCCTCTACCGGTTTAGTTTATGCTATTTTCCCTTGCACTTTTCCCAGTCGGCCAGAAAACGCCGGATCCCTATGTCGGTAAGGGGGTGTTTGAACATCTGGGCCAGGACCGCATAGGGAACGGTGGCGATGTCGGCCCCCAGCCTGGCCGCCTCCAGCACGTGCCGAGGGTGGCGGATGCTGGCGGCGATGATCCGGGTGGAGAACTGGTAATTCCGAAAGATCTGAACAATGTCTGCCAAGACGTCCATTCCCTCCTGGCCGACGTCATCGATCCTGCCGATGAAAGGGCTGACAAAGGATGCCCCTGCCTTTGCCGCCAGCAGGGCCTGCAGTGCTGAAAAGACGAGGGTGACGTTGGTACGGATACCCTCACCCGCCAGCCGCCGCACCGCCTCCAGGCCTGCCGGAGTTACCGGGATCTTGATGACGATGTTCGGGGCGATCCCGGCCAGCTCCCTGGCTTCGCGCACCATCCCCTCCGCATCGAGGCTGATGACCTCGGCACTGACGGGGCCCTGCACAAGGCCGCAGATCTCTTTCAGGATTTCGTGGAAGCCGCCCTTCTCCCTGGAGACAAGGGTGGGATTCGTGGTCACGCCGCCGACCACGCCCCACCTGACGGCTTCCCGGATCTCTTCAAGGTTTGCGGTATCGAGAAAGATTTCCAACGGATTCACACCTCTATCCTTATCAATCTAAGCCTTCCCGGCGGAGCCGAACAGGCGGATTTTCTCCCGGATCACCTCACGGGCCGCCTCCCGGGCGGGGCCGAGAATCTTGCGGGGATCGATCTCACCGGGATTGTCGCCAAGTTCCCGCCGCATGGCGGCCACGAAGGCCTCGCGGATGTTGGTGTCGATGTTTACCTTGCGCACTCCCAGGGCAATCGCCTGCCTGATGTCCTCGTCAGGCACCCCGGAGGAGCCGTGCAGCACAAGAGGAATTCCGGTCAGTTCCCGGATCTTCTGCAGGCGGGGAAAGTCCAGCTCCGGCCTCCCCCGGTACCGGCCGTGGGCGGTCCCGATCGACGGGGCCAGGGCGTCAACCCCCGTTTCCCGGACGAAGCGGCGGGCCTCCTCGGGATCGGTAAAAAAGGCCTCCCTTTCGGATACCTTGATCTCATCCTCGGTGCCCCGGATCCGCCCGAGCTCCCCTTCCACCGAAACGCCGACGGCCCGGGCGATCTCCACCACCTTTTTTGTCACAGCAATGTTCTCTTCGAGAGAGTAACGCGAACCGTCGATCATCACAGAGCTAAACCCGTGCCTGATGCAGAGCATCACCTGGTTGAAGTCCGTCCCGTGGTCCAGGTGCAGGGCAACGGGCACCGATGCCTGGGCGGCCGCTTCCCTGGCCATGGCCACGATGTAATTGATGCCGGCGTACCTGATCGCCCCCTGGCTGGCCTGCAGGATCACCGGGGCCTTTTCCGCCTCCGCAGCTTCGATGATCGCCTGGACGATCTCCATGTTATTGCAGTTGAAAGCGCCGACGGCGTAAGCTCCTTTTTCCGCCGCGGCCAACAGTTCTCTGATGCTGACAAGTCCCACCGACAGATCACCTCTTACTTCTTGGAACGTTTGCGGTGATGCCTCTCCTTGCTGGCTCCGACCAGCTGCAGCTTCCCGGGGCGCAACATAATTTCCCATACATTCTTGATGGCATCCAGGTCCTCCCGGGATTCGGCATCGATCACACCGAGGGCGCCGCAGTCGGAGCACCTCAACTCGACGCGTTCTGCAAAGATTTCGACCTCTATCTGCAAATTCCCGCAGTGGCAGGAGAGCCTCCCCGATTCCGCAATATTATGCAGGCAGTCCAGGATCTCAAACATGACCTCCGGATTTTTGAAATAATCGGAAAAGCCGAGGTCTTCGGCCATCTCCCGCAGTGATCTTTCCTGGCTGGCAATACACTTCCTGACCTGTTCCCGCGGGCCGATGAAGCCGACCTCCAGCCCGGTCTCCCCACAGACCAGGCTGAGCACCCGGGAAGACCAGATCTCTCTCAGGAGAAACTGATAAAAATGCCTCCCCTCACACATCAGGCATTCCAGCTGAAGGTAGAATACCCTCCTGTCCCTGGTGCTTATGGAAAGAACCGTCTCCCCGCAATCGCAGGTGAACTGGATCGATTTATTCGCAGAAAAAGAAAAAAGCGATAGAGAATGATACTTGATTTTTCCACAACCGGGGCAGCGCAGGGCAATTGCAGTAGTTGTAACTACGAGCATATCCGGTACCTCCCTCACTTATACTGCTCTCTTATTTCTCCATCCCTGGTGCAATTCCTTTAACAATTCTAAAATTTCACTATATACCCTCTTTTTCCTGCACCCCGGTAAACAGCCTAGGAACAGACGCTTTGAGCACGGTGCGCCTGGCCTGAAGCCGGACAGGAGCACCGATTTCTATATCAGGTAGCTTGCCCACATCCACGCAGCTTAATTCCATCCCGACCCGGCCCACCACGGGAGCAGGCCTCCCGTTGATATTGACATACTGCATCCCCCAGGGAATACCGAAATAGGCCCCTGCGGTCTTGACCAGTACCTTGGCGAGATCCAACAGCCCAGACGGCCGTGGTGTCACGTCAACGCCGAAGCCGTCGCTGTAACCCACAGGCAGCACCGCCAGGGTGGTGTCCCGCCGCACCCGGTAGGTCCTCCCGTAGCCCACCGTTGCCCCCCGCCGCACCCGCTGCATGTGGATCACCCTTGTCCAGAAGGACCAGGCGTCCTTTAAGCCCACGGGATCACTTGCAACTCCTGCAGGAAGCTGGCCGTACAGCAGGGTTCCGATCCGCACCATATCCAGGCGCATCTCGGGGTAGAGCAGGGCGGCGGCGCTGTTGCAGGCATGGCGCAGCGGAAAATAGATTCCCCGTTCTGCCAGATCCCGGACGACACCGCTGAAAAGGCGGAACTGGCGGCGGGTGAAATCGGGATCTCCGGCCGCCGCGGCAAAGTGGGTGTAGATCCCCTCCCACTCCAACTCACGCAGGGAAAACAGTCCATCAGCCTCTTTCCGCAGCACCTCCGGCAGAAACCCCGTCCGGCTCATCCCGGTTTCCACCTTTAAATGTACGGGCAACGCCCGCCCGGCCCTGCGGCACACTGCAGCCAGGCGCCGCGCCTGTTCCGTTTCGCTGATGGAAGGAGTAAGGCCAAAAGCAATGGCAGCCTCCTCCTCGCTGGGCAGGAGCGGCCGGAAGACCAGGATCGGGGCGGCAATTCCCGCTTCCCTGAGGGTGATGCCCTCCTCCGGGTGGGTGACCCCCAGCATGGCCGCCCCCTGGGAGAGGGCCACCCGGCTCACCTGCACCAGGCCGTGCCCATAGGCATCGGCCTTGACCACTGCCATCAGCCGGACCTCGGGGCCCAGCAGGCGCCTCACCTGGGCTACATTTTGGGCAATGGCTGCCAGGTCGATTTCCACCCAGCGGGCCGGGTTTGTCCTGTTGTTATCCATGAGATCTACTCCCCGCAATCGTTTTTTTGCCTTCCCAGAAAATACGTTCCGGTTTATCCTGCCTTGTAAATACATTCTGGTTATCCTTGCAGGCGCCGCGACCCAGCACTCACCGAAACTCTGTTGCGTAATCGGCTTTCACTTTATGATTCCGTTTTTGTTTTCTTCAGCTCACGAAGCAGCAGTGAGTGCTGGGTTGTTACTCGCCCTTAACGAAGGAGCAGCTAACGGCAGCCGAACTGACCCCGCACTCAAAGGAAATTCTCCCCTTTAACGCTCCTTCGGAACCGGCCATTATTATCTCTTTACAGAGAAAGTGCCATTGAGTGCGGGGGAAGTAGCCGACTCCGCTGCATGGATGCAACGTAGGAGGCGGTCGGCTGCCGTCTGCGACGCGTTATAAGCGAGTTCAACCGGAGCTTGGGAGCAAGCGTGTAAATTTCACCAGGCCCAGTAGTGGGGCGCTGTAACAGCAGGGATAAACAGCTGTTTTTCGCGTTTTTAGACAAGAGAACCGTCCCCTTGTCTCGCTTGTCTCTTTGTCTGTTAGACCTCTTCCTCCTGCCTGGCAGCACGGCGGTGGGTAATGCGCAGGTAGAGGGGAAGCAGGTGCTTCCAGAGGAAGTACCAGAAAGGGGAAAAGACGAGGTCGTACTCTCCGACAAACTCGGTGAACTTCGCCCCAAACCCCTTTTTGAAGCGGTACAGCCCGTGCAGGGGGTGGTTGGGGTCGTCGGTGCCCGGCACACCCCGGAAATCATAAACCGTGCAGCCCAGTGAGCGCGCCCAGCGGATCATCGTCCACTGGAGCAGGTTGTTGGGCATCACATTGCGCCACCGGTTGCTCGACGCCCCGTACAGGTACCAGACCAGGTGCCCGCAGTGAAAGGCAAGGGTTCCGGCAATCGCCTCTCCCCGATACTCCGCCAGGAAGATCCGGGCTCTGCCCCGGCTAACGAAGAGGTCCCACATCTTCTCAAAATAGCCGAAACTGCGGATCAGAAACCCGTCCCGGGCGGCAGTTTCCTTCAGGATTTCGTAAAAAATTTCAAGGTCCCGGCGATTCTCCGCAACCCTGATGGTCACCCCTTTCCGCTCGGCCAGGCGGATGTTGTACCTGGTCTTGCCCTCCATGGCCGCCAGGAGTTCCTCCTCGGAGGGGGTGATGTCGAGGCGGAAAACAAAGCGGGGCTGCACCCCACCGAACCCGTCCTTGCCACTCCCCGGTCGGAAGCCCCTGTTTTCCAGGTTTTTTTTGTAGGCGGTATCCTCATTGGGAACGTCCGGGTCGATCTTCAAAAAGATGGCGCCGTGGGAACGTCCCAGTTTCTTAACCTCCTGCCAGAAAAAATCCTCCCCTCCCGGATCGCATCCCTTTCCGATGACCGGCCCCCGCGGGGCATAAAAAATCGACCTGTTGAAAACCGGCAGGCGGCGTTTCAGAATGGAGATGGCAGCGATCGGAAGGCCGTCCTTTGTTACCAGCAAACGCAGGGGCTCCCACCCGGTGGCCTCTTTCAATTCGCCCCATTCGTAAGTCTGGAGGAAGTGCGGTTTAGGCGAAGAACTGATGAATTCATTGAAGAGTTCCCTATCCTTTTCCTCGATGAGATGAGCCTTGTACAAATAATTTACCCCCTTGCTCGGGTCAACGGCTCTGGGCCAGAGCCGCCCCTATGAAATCCCTGAAGAGGGGATGCGGCCTGTTGGGGCGTGATTTGAACTCGGGGTGGAACTGACAGCCCACAAACCAGGGGTGATCCGGCAGTTCCACGATTTCCGCCAGCCTTCCGTCAGGAGAGGTACCGGTGATGGCCATCCCCTTTTCAGAAAGGAGATCCCTGAACCGGTTGTTCAACTCGTAGCGGTGGCGGTGCCTCTCCTGAATACAGGCCACCCCGTAGGCCCGCCCGGCGCGGCTGTCCGGGCGGAGATTGCACGGGTAAAGGCCGAGCCGCATGGTGCCCCCCATGTTCTCCAGATCCCGCTGTTCGGGCAGCAGGTCAATGACGGGATAAGGAGTGGCCGGGTCCACCTCGGTGCTGTTGGCCCCCTCCAGCCCGCAGACCAGCCGGGCGAACTCGATTACCGCGCACTGCATCCCCAAACAGATGCCGAAGAAGGGTATCCGGTGGGTGCGGGCGTAGGTGATCGCCCGGATCTTTCCCCCTATACCCCTGTAGCCGAAACCGCCCGGTACCAGGATCCCCTGGACACCCTGGAACACCTCGCCGGCGTCCTCTTGTTCAAGGCGCTCGGCATCCACCCAGGAAATGTCGACCGCCGCCTGGTGGGCAATCCCGCCGTGGCGCAAGGCCTCGGTGATGCTCATATAGGCATCCTTCAGCTCTATATACTTACCCACCACCGCGATCCGGACCCGGCGTTTGGGTTTGCGCAGGTTTTCAACCATGTTTTTCCATTCCTCCAGGTCCGGTTGGCGCCGGGGAAGCCCCAAGCGCTCCACCACGATCTCGGCCATTCCTTCCTCTTCCAGCTTCAGGGGGACTTCATAAATCGAGGCCGCATCAACGGCCTCAATCACGGCGTTCTTCTCAATATCGCAGAAAAGGGCGATCTTATCCTTTAAATCCCGGGAGAGAGGACGCTCGCAGCGGCAGACGATGATGTCGGGCTGGATGCCGATGCTGCGCAGTTCCTTAACGCTGTGCTGTGTGGGCTTGGTCTTTAACTCGCCGGCCGCTTTCAAATAAGGGACGAGGGTGACGTGGATATAGAGCACGTGCTCCCTGCCGATGTCGGTCTTGAACTGGCGAATTGCCTCCAAAAAGGGAAGGGATTCGATGTCACCGACCGTTCCCCCGATTTCCGTAATCACCACATCCGGTTCGTCTTCCAGGGCAACCCGCCGGACAAACTCCTTGATCTCATTGGTGATGTGGGGAATCACCTGAACCGTTCCCCCCAGAAAATCACCCCTGCGCTCCTTGCGGATGACGGAATGGTAAACCTTGCCGGCCGTGACATTGCTGGCCTGGGTGAGGTTGCAGTCGATAAAGCGCTCGTAGTGCCCGAGGTCGAGGTCGGTCTCCGCGCCGTCGTCGGTAACGAAAACCTCGCCGTGCTGGTAGGGGCTCATCGTCCCCGGGTCGATATTGATGTAGGGGTCGAATTTCTGGATGGCAACCCGGAAACCCCTGCTCTTTAAGAGGCGCCCCAATGATGCAGCAGTAATTCCCTTCCCCAGGGAGGACACGACACCGCCTGTGACAAAAATGTACTTCGTCAAATCCTCTCCCCTCTTTTCGTCAGCGGTTGTTATAGTTGTTCTCCAGTGAGGCGTTTCTCTTCAACCCGTTCTTCACCGTTTACTACAACCATATCATTCTAAAAGCTGTCTCCAGGTCTTGTCAAGCTGTGCAGGTATCAGGCGGGATGGTCGAGCAAGATGACTTCCCGTTCCTCCGGAAGGCCTCCCGGTCCAACCCGGAGGACCTTTTCCCGGCGCACCCTGTCGAAGTAGCGGGTGAAGTCCTCCACCGGGGCGAGGTCCAACTTTAAAGGTGGTGTTTTGTAATGCATCGGGAGGACCAGCCTCGGGTTCAGCTGCTCCACAACCCGGAACGCCCCCCGGGCGTCGATAGTATAAACCCCGCCGACCGGAATCATCAAGAGATCGATCTTTCCAATGGCCTCCACCGTTGCCGGCTCCAAAAGGTGCCCCAGATCCCCCAGATGGCAGAAGCGGATACCGTCCATCTCCCAGGCGTAGATGATATTCCTCCCGCGCTTCGCTCCTCTGACCTCGTCGTGATAAACGGAAAAACCTTCGATCCTGAGGCCCTCCACCTCGTGTACCCCCGGCTCCCTGATGACCCGCGGGCGCCCCGGCAGAACCTGAACGGCGTTGTGGTCATAGTGGTCGTGGCTCACCGTAACGACGTCAACCACCTCCCGCGGCAAGGGGTAGCCCACCTCCTTGCCGAAGGGATCCGTCAACAACCGGACGCCGTTCCCCTCACACAGGAAACAGGCATGACCCAACCATCTGACTTCCATCAGAACCGTTCCTCCTTGAGTTATTCTTCACCGGAAAAATCATCCGGCTCGATAACAGGTTCTTCATCATTAATTATCTCCTCAGGCGGATAAAACTCGTCATCGCTGCCCTTCGGGGCGGTTTTCGGCGGGCTGTCATCGTATTCCACGGTCTTGTGCAGCAGCGAGAGGAGCGGCAGGCGGCGGGCACCTTTGGTGGGGGCCCAGTGGCGCAGGCCCCAGTACCCCTGGCCCATGCTGGAAAAGCGGGTATCCAGGTTTAACCAGGTGTAAAACCTGGCCTTAGCCCTGATGAGATCCTCCTCGTCTTTGAAAAACTTAGCGGCCACCTCATCCATTAAAACCGCGTAGTGAAGGGGCTGTCCTTTATCCTTCAACAATTGGTGTACAAACTTCAGAGCCTTTATTTTTTTCTCATACTCGTCCCTTTTCTGCATATCCGAATACCCCCTTCCTTTTCACATCCTCTCCGGGGCGGATACCCCCAGCAGCCTCAGCGTATTGCGCAAAGCTATGCGGCAGGCGTTGACGAGCACAAGCCGCGCCCGGCGCAGGTCCTCCCTTTCGTTCAGGACGCGGCAGGTGGTATAAAAGCTGTGAAAGAGTGTCGCCAGATCGTAAGCGTAAAAGGCAAGCCGGTTCGGCTCGAGATGAGTGGCGGCGAAAACCACCTCACCCGGCAGTTCGGCGATTTTTTTCAGGAGGGCAACCTCAACGGGAGTCCGGAGCAGTTCCGGTTGGACATCCCCCGACCTCGGCACCTCGGCCCCAACCTGACGCAGAATGCTGCAGATGCGGGCATGGGCGTACTGGATGTAATAAACCGGGTTTTCACTGGACTGTTCCCTGGCCAGTTCGAGATCGAAGTCCAGGTGGCTGTCCGCACTGCGCATCACAAAAAAATAGCGCGCTGCGTCCCGGCCTACCTCCTCCATCAGATCCCTGAGGGTAATGTATTCCCCGGTGCGCTTAGACATCCTTACCGGCTCGTCCCCTTTGAACAGCCGGACGAGCTGCATGATGATCACCTGCAGGCGGTCCGGGTCGAACCCCAGGGCCTGCATCGCTCCCTTCAGGCGGGCGACATGGCCGTGATGATCCGCTCCCCAGATGTTGATCACCCGGTCAAACCCACGCTTGAACTTGTTCTCGTGATAGGCAATGTCCGCCGCAAAGTAGGTGGGGGTCCCGTTGCTCCGCAGGAGCACCTCGTCCTTTTCATCCCCGAAGAGGGTGGAACGGAACCAGAGGGCGCCTTCGGATTCATACAGGTAACCCTTTGCCTGCAGTTCCCTCAAGACCCGTTCGATATCCCCCGAATCGTGCAGGGTCTGCTCCGAGAACCAGACGTCGTACCGGACGCCGAAATCGGCCAGGTCCTTCTCCATCTGGGCGAGCTTTTCCTTCAAGGCATGTTTAACCAGGATCTCCCGCCGGAGCTTGGGATCGGTTCCCACGTACTTATCCCCTACCCGGGCAATCAGGTTCTTCATGCTCTCGACCAGGTCCTGGCCGGGATAACCGTCCTCGGGAAAAGCCACGTCGTGCCCCAACAGCTGCAGGTAGCGCGCCTCCAAGGAACGGCCAAAGGTTTCGATCTGGTTTCCGGCATCGTTGATGTAGAACTCCCGGGTCACATCATAACCCGCGGCGGAAAGCACGTTGGCCAGGGTGTCGCCGAGGGCTGCGCCCCGGGCGTTTCCCATATGCAGGAGCCCGGTCGGGTTTGCGCTCACGAATTCCACCTGGACCTTTTCCCCGTTTCCTATGTTGGAAAACCCGTAGCGCTCGTCCTGGGCCTCAACTTCAGGAAGCACGTCGTAAACCCAGGAGGGATCCAGGAAAAAGTTGATAAACCCCGGCCCGGCCACTTCGACCCGTTCCACCCGGTTGCCTGTTGTGGGGAAATACTCCAGAAGGATCTGGGCGATATTGCGGGGGGGCAGCTTCGCCTGGCGGGCCAGCAGCATGGCAATGTTTGCGGCAAAATCCCCGTGTGCCTCCTCCCGCGGCACCTCAAGGGTGAAGGACGGCAGTTCTCCGTAGGTAAGCCTTCCCTCGGCCCGGGCCTTTTCCGCGGCTGCAGTCAAATCCTCTACTATCCGCTTTTTTAAACCCTCTAAAACCCCCATCTTCGGCTCCTTTAGCTTAAAGTTTCTCCATCTTCCTATTATTCGGCTTAACAGGCCTTTTATGCAAGTCCCTGATCAACTAAAGAATTTGCTTGAGGAAGAAAGATAACAACTTTGCACCCCCTGTTTGGGTTATTCTCTATTTTCATGTCTCCCCCATGATTTTTAACAATCAACCGGGAAATATACAGGCCCAGCCCCGTTCCGTTTTCCTTGGTCGTAAAGAAGGGTTCAAAAGCCCTGTGGCATAGGTCCTCCGCCATTCCCGGGCCGGTATCCTCCACCTCGATCCGGAAAAGGGCGGTATCCCGTTCGGCAACGGCCCTGACCGTGATTTCTCCGCCGTCCGGCATCGCCTCGCAGGCATTCTTAAACACATTTAACAATACCTGGTGAAACTGCTCTTCATCGAGCATAACCGCCGGAAGTTCCCCCTCGCAGGAAAAAGCGACCCGGATGCCGCGGTGTTTCGCCTCCCCCTCGATCAGTTTTATGGCACTTCCGATCACGGCACGCAGGCTGCACGACTTCCTCCGCGGAACGGCCGGCCTGGCCAGCCGGAGAAAATCGGTGATGATCGTATTTATCCTGTCCACTGCCGCCAGCATGGTGTCCACCCGGCCGGCCCGGGGTGAATCCCTTAATTCTTTCTTAAACAGCTGAAGGTATCCCCTCACTGCGGCCAGCGGATTTTTAATCTCGTGCATGGTAATGGCGCACAGCTGTCCCAAAATCGCCAGCCGCTCCGCCTTGATCACCGCCTGCTCCAGTTCCCGGCAGTACCCGGTGTCCTGGAACACGGCCATTGCCCCGGTTATCTCCCCGCGAGCGTTGCGCAGGGCGCGGATGCTCACGGAAAACCGGGAAGTATGTTTTACGCAGTTGAATTCCTGCCCGGTTTTCAAGGTCAGGAGCAAAGGATTGTTCTGGCCGCCATCCCCTTTTTCACACGGCAGTTCCCGGAAGTGCCGTCCTCTGGCCTCTCTCGCATCAATTCCCAGCCACTCCGCCAGGAGGTTATTTATCGCAATAATGTTCCCCCTCCGGTCTACGACCAGAATGCCCGCCGGAATTCCGTCCAACACATCGGTTAGCGCCGGCCCCGCTGCTTCACCTGTCGTTCCCCCTTGATCCTTCAAACAATGTCCCCCCCTCAGCATCCTCATCAATACTTCGCAAACGGTAAACTGTATGGGAACCGCTCTCGATTCTTTCGAGGATTCCAATCCCGGCAAGGGCATCCGCGGCGGCAGCCACATCTTTGAGCGGCCGGTGCAGGCGCCGGGCAAATCCTGCGGCTGTATCTATGGCATGAGGGTTGGCCTGAAAAAAGGCGAGAAGATCGATCCTTACAACACTGTTTCTGACATCCCCCTTATCGTACAAATAAAAAAACTGTTCAGGCAGACGGCTCACCAAACAACCCCCTCTTGATCAGAAGGAAATGCATGAAACTCGCAGCAATCATCCCCCATGGAGGCGCACTTCAGCTCCTCGCAGATAATCGGGCGCTCAAGGATTACGCTCAGGTAGGCGGAGAATTTCCCCCGGAGCATGTCGCAGACCACCCGCGGTGTCCGGTAGAGGGGGTACTCCCGGGCAATGGTTACCTCCATGGAATGATAGCACCTGATCACGGCATGCCCCTCCCCCGGATCGAGGCTGACCAGCTCCGCCGTTCCAAGCCCCACGTTCCTGAACTCCCCGAACAGGGAGGCAAGGGCATCAAGGGGATCGGCATAGTTCTGCTTGGCATACCCGGCAATAATCCGGGAAGAACGATACCCCGCGTCAAAAAGAACGGCCTTCATAATGTGCGGGGCATAGTCCTTGATTGCCAGGAGAATAAATGCATACATTTCCTTGGTGAAGAGGACGGCTCTTTCTCCGGCGATTTTCAAGAGTTCCCCTTCACGGGTAACCGTCTCCGTTTTCAGCCGAAGTTTCGCGGGAAATATCCTTCCCCGACAGGTACCGGCGCCTGCATCGATCTCCACCGAGGTGGAGTACTCCACCCCCAGAGCCTGCTTCAGGGCGGCCTGCAGCGCCCCAAGACGGGGGCAGTAAAAGAACAGCCCCTCCTCTCCCGCTCCCTGGCAGAAATCCTGGTAGACACACCGCTCCCTCTCCAGGGTGACGAAGACGTTTTCCCCCTCCTCCTCCAGCCGGTAGTCGCCGGCGTCAAGGATACCCGCCCGGTCAAGAATGCTCAAATAAGATTTGCAGATGGCGGCGGGATGCCCCGCCTGAAGCTCAATCCCCTCCCCGAACTCCTGCAGAACCTGTTGCCCAACGCCCCGGGTTACTTCCTCAAGCCAGTACCTTCCGCTGAAAGGAAGTTTGCCGGCGGTCTTACTCAGGCTCAAATAAAGATAGTTCAATATCTTCCGGTAGACCTCTGCACTTTCGTCCAATCTCTACACCTCCGACTCCGGGGCCAGAATAATTCCGAAAACAGGGCTGATGCCGAACATGTAAGGCGCGGCGCTGAATTTCCCGCTCCTGACCTTGCCCACCTGAAGAATCCGGACCGGCCGGTTTTCAGAGGCCCCGAACTTCATCCGCACGATCACGTTGTAAAGGTGGCTGGCAACGGTCATCACCCTTCCGTCCAGCACTCCGTCCACAAATACGTCCAGGGCGAGAATCCCGTGTTTCCGCAGGTATTTGAGGCGGGTGCGGTGGAACTCCATGACCTCTGTGGAATCAAGGGGAGTAAACAGGGTGCTCAAACTGTCCACGACCAGACGGATGCGCCTGCCCTCAAAGCGCTTGACCAGCTCCCGCTCAAGGGCGAAGTATTTATCGAGGTTGTGCTGGTCGGCGATGTGGTATTTTTCCGGGCTTGCCTCCTCCTCATAGGCGTCGACAAAGACTAATCGCCCGGCCTCCTCGTAGGCCCTGGTCCCCACCTTGAATCCCCCCAGGTGACGGCGCATTACATCAGGGGGCTCGTCGCATGCCACGTAAATGCAGACATCCCCGCACCGGAGCCCCTCCTTGATAAATTCCCCGGCCAGCACCGTTTTCCCAATGCCGGTGTCGCCGTGGACCATGATCTGCGAACCGTAAACCATACCCTGGGAAATGATCCGGTCGAGCCCTTCGACTCCAAAATAAGCCAGTGTGCTCACCTAACACCCTCCTATCCTGGGGAATACCTGAATACCGGTTCTCGTAATTTCCATGAGATGATTACCGGTGACATGGCTTACCCCTCGCATCTTATACAGTTCCAGGTGCCTGATGCGCCTGTTGTGAACCAGGGTCGACCTGAGCAGTATGCTGCCCTGGGCGAGAGCCTGCACAATATCCAGTTGCTGCCCCGCAAATTCACCGCCGGTCGGGTATAAAAAGAGCGTCGTGCACCCCAGATTGTTGAGGTAGCTGATCATGTAAAAGGCCTTTTCCCGCAGCTGAACGGTGTCGTACAGGCGTGCAATGAGGTCGGGCAGGGAATCGATGACAACCCGGCGGATCTGGTTTTGCCTGACGTAATTCCCCAGCGAGAAGATGAACTCGTCGATCTCCACATCCACCAGCGGCCGGTAATACACCTGCACCATACCCTGGCGGGCCAGGCCGGCCAGGTCCCAGTCAAATGTAGCGGCGTGAGAGAAAATTTTTTCGGGAGTTTCATCAAGGGAAACAAAAAGGCCCTTCTCCCGGTAGAGGAGCGCCCCCCTCACCAGATACTCCAGCCCAAGGACGGTTTTGCCCGTCCCGGCCTCCCCTGCCACCACAACGCTCGACCCCCGCGGGATTCCACCCTGCAGGAGTTCGTCCAGGCCCCGGATACCCGTTTTTAATTGACTGCCGTCCTGAAATCCGGAAGGCTCCGGGAGATGGGGCCGCAGGGAAAAAATCCGGATTCCTTCCGGGGTGATCTGGAAACTGTGCTTTCCCGAAAGATGGGGCTGCCCCCGGCTCTTCAATATTTCTATCGCCCGCCGGCGCTGCAGCCCCCCTTTGGCGTCATAGCACAGCCGCACCACCACGTCCACCAAAAACTCCTCAAAGCTGTGGAGGTCCTCGCTTTCATGCTCCTGCTCCTGCACCAGAAAAGAGGTTAAACCGAGGCGGCGCAGGCCGTTGCAGAAGGCATAGACCCCCTTGCGCAGCTCCAGCGGGTCTTCAATCACCTGGCGAAAGTGGGACATGCTGTCGACGAGCACCCGGCGCGCCCCGATCTTCCGCACCGTTTCTTCCAGAAAATCCGATTCCGGAAGTAGCACCACCTCCGGCGACGTGCAGATCACCCGGAGCCTGTTTTCGCTTTCCAGGGCCCGCAAATCCCACCCGAAGTTCAAGGCGTCCCGGTAGAGGGACGCCGGAAACTGCTCAAAGGTCAGGAGCACGCCCGGCTCCCCCAGGTCATGGGCGCCCCGGTAGAGGAACTCCAGGCCGAGGGTCGTCTTTCCCGCCCCCGGAATCCCCTCCACAAGAACCGTACTGCCTGCAAGGATCCCACCGAAGAAAAGCTCATCGAAACCGGAGATACCGGTACATATCCTGTTCACAAAGTTACCTCCCCCCCTGAAAAAAGCAATAAAACATAAAACCCCCTCTTTTTCTATAACATAAACATTGAAGGGGTTCGACACAAAGCTTGTTTTTCCTTTTCTTTGTAATGTTCTCAAAAATTATTCTCAATGATGAAATTCTAGCATCATAAAACGGAAGCAAGAATATCAATCCCGACATTTGAGCATCCCGTTAGCAAGAAGGGCAATTTTATTTGCATAAATTCCTTCAACAATCTCCAACCCCGTCATTTTCTCACCCTTATCAAATAATTTATACTCCTTTGTCTTCAAGGCATCTACATACCTGCGGGCTTCCTCAAGAGGCATGCCGTTTTTCATCAAGATATAGAACGCGCCTATTACACTAACCGCCTTGATTTCATGGTATTTTTCAGAATATCTGGATACGATGAAATTTCTCGCCCTGCGATCATCAGACATAAATATGGTTACCCGTTCCATATTTGAAAGGCTGAAAATAGCTGCCACTAGGGCTGTCTTGATTTCCCCAAGGTTGGTCGAATAGCCTCCACTCTTGCAGTTTTGCTTTATCTTTGCCTCTACAGCGGCAAGCTTCACACAAAATTGTTCAATATTACTCCCATCTAAAAGCAATGATTCCAGTTGTTTATAATAATCCTCGTAATAATCCGTGCCAAACATCTCGCAACACTCTTTTAGATTGCCTAAAAAAGTCCTTAAAGGTATAGGGAAATGCTTGTCCAATAGTTCAAGTAAATCCCTGTCGTCCACCATTTTTATTTGATGCCCTTTAATAAGCCTGTCCAGCAAATCTGCTGCCTCCTGCGGCCACTCTACTTCTTCACGGACTTGACATTGTATGTAGAACTTTTCGCCTGAGGTCAAAATTTTTTCCAACAAAGTTGGTTCATAAGGAGTAGGGGAGACAGCTGATTTAACGATGAAATCCGTATCGAGTACGGAAGTACCCAATTTACTCAAATTTCTCACCCAACCCCTTAAAGATCTCTTCCACACTTTTCTGGATATAAGCCAGATCTTTTGCGGCTTTTGCTTCTGGAATAAGCTCCTGGGCATCATTGTCCATAATCAATGCTTTCAAGTTCCCATATTTTACTGTCCTGGTACGTTCCTGCCACCGCAATCCGATTTCGTGTTTCTTTATTTCAAACAATACGCCTTCCTCTTCATCTCGATCTGGAACCTGCAGCCATTTATCTGCCTCTTTGTCTTTCAAAACCCCCGTTTCGTACAGCCGTAATACCATTGTTTTAAAAGGAACGGCAAATACATCCATTAAACGAATAATATCCAGCAAATTCAAATGCAAAGGGTCTATCTTCAAAATCTCGATCTGTTCTTTCAACAAAGTTCTGGGGACAAGCAGAAGAGCAGCAAAAAGGTTGGCTGCCCGTTCTTCCTGTTTACCGTCAAGGTCACCCTGTTTGATTAAGTGGCTATAACCGTTCTCCAGTTGGTCTCGGTTAAACAGGAGATGGTAAAGCTCATGGGCTGCGGTAAAAATTTGCTTTTCCAGCGGGAGGTTGGTATTTACATAAATAAACAGTTTCCCTTTGTAGTTGCAGATAAAGCCGCATATTTCGTCGTCAGGAATGGGAAAAAGGAGTAAAGTGACATCACGATCGTAGTTTTCAATAATATTAAAAATATCGTCCTGGATGATGACCCCGCATCCGACATACCTATTGGTAAAGCCTATTACCTTATCTTCGATATTATTAAATTGTTCTTTATCATTTCTAAAAACGCATTCTTTTATAAGAACGTGCATACTACACATCCCATTCCTTCATTAGCTTGCTTTTGTTTTCCTGTACCTGGCTGTGGAATAAAACCATGTCCATGATTTTCTGGGCATGCAGCAGTCCCATTTTTGCCTCTTTTGTACCAACCTGGCCCATAAAAAGTTTTATCGGCTCAATATTTTCATTTACCGAGTCCTCTTTTACCAATTCCTCCATGGATACATTTAAGACATCAGAAATCTCTTTCAATTCCTGTGCTGTTATATTCTTCCTTCCATGGACTATTTTATTAACATCCTGTCTTGTCCAGCCAAGTTTTTCAGCCAAAGCCGCCTGCGTCAAAGATTTTTTCTTAAGTATTTCAAGGATGTTCTGTCCAATGATTTCGTTGGTTGTAAGCATTTCAAACACCTCCTACTGTTAATATTATCTGCTCTTTCTCTGATTTTAGTCAACATATGCGAAACAATTTTTTTATAATATAATATTTTTGTATCCTAATTTGCAACCATGCATAGTAAGTATAGTTAAGTCCCTATAAAGGTGCAGGCAGCAACCCGCACCTTACGGCAAGTATCTCAAAATCGACTTCCTAACATTTAACCAATCTGCTGATAGTACCGGGGACTTTTCCAGGCTGGTGGTAATAGGGGGTCAGGAGCTTCGTCTGCCATCTGAAAGGCCCAGGCACAGCGCAGGAGGCTCTAAAAACAAATTTTTCTCAAAATCCGATGGATAGAGAAGCCGCAGGTTAAAACGCCATTTAGCACCTCCTGCGGCTTCTCTTTATTCCATTTACTGAATTTTGCCGTTACATATGATACGGTTCCTGGCGGATGATCCGGAAGGCCCGGTACAGCTGCTCCAGCAGGACAAGGCGTGCCAGCTGGTGGGGAAAGGTCAGGCGTGATAAAGAAAGGAGCAGATCCGCCCCCTCCAGGACGGCAGGGGACAGGCCCAGGGTCCCCCCGATCAGAAAGGCGATATCTCCTTTACCCGTGTTCATCCGGCCCTCAAGCCATCCGGCGAATGCCTCGGAGCTGAATTCCTCCCCCTGCGGGTCCAGGGCGACTTTCAAAAATCCCGCGGGAATTTTCCTCTCAAGGCGCTCCCCTTCTCTCACCCTTACGGCAAGCCGCTCCTGCTCCCCCTGGGGGACGGGATCGTCCGCCACCTCAACAATGGCCAGGTGGGCATACTTCCGGATGCGCTTGGCATACTCCTCCTGCGCCAGCCTGTAAAAGGGTTCCCTCATACGGCCGACCGCAGCGATTAACAGGCGCAATCGCCATCAACTCCATACTTCCGGCCTCAGCCCCTGAAAATAAATCAAGCTCCTCCGCATTTCCGTATTCTGACGGTGTCACCGATGGTGACATGGATGCCTAATCAGGCGGGGGTTTGATTCGGAACCGGCCTTGGCCGGCCTCAACAAATTTCCGGCCTCTATTACTTATACAGGTGGTGGATGTCGATCTCGTAGAAGGGGTAGTGCGGGTCCTCGACGGTGACCGGGACCGTGCTCCTCTTCTCCCGCAGGCCCAGAGAATCCTTCAGCCCCTGCAGAAACTCGAAGGTGACCTTCCTGCCCGGGTGGGCGAAAAGCAGCCGGCCCCCAGGCGCCAGGATGCGGGCAAGAATCCCGGCCACGTAGGGGTTGAGCCGGGGATTGTAGAGGACATCGGAGCCGATAACCCAGTCGTACTGCTCGGTGCAGGGAAAGTCCCGCCAGTCCGCCAGGAGGAGAGAAACCCCCTCAATGCCGTTGCGGGCGGCGTTTCTGCCGGCCAGCTCCAGGGCCTCGGGCTTGTAATCGGTCAGGGTAACCCTCCCCCCCTTCAAGGCGGCCACCAGACCCGGCAGGCCGAGCCCCGCCCCGAGTTCCAGAACCGCAGCCCCGGCAAAATCCACCTCTTCCCAGATATAGCGGGCCAGTCCGCGAGACGCCGGCCAGAGTTCCGCCCAGTACGGGATCTGGTCTTCATCATTGGGATCCGTGACCAGATCCTCCACATTCGCAACGATGTCAAGGGAAATATGCAGATTCTCAAGATCAAAATCGAACCGCCGGGTAAGAACAGCCACCATATCCCCCCGTCTGCCTGCGAATTACCGCCGTGACGTCCTCCCCTCAATTGAGGGGGATTACTGCCTCCTCGCACTCCCCCGATTTCCTAAAAGCGCACCACCAGCACCGCGCAGAGCACCCCGATTAAAATCCCGACGGAGGCCTCCAAGGGCGTATGCCCGATCATTTCGCCGAACAGGAAGGACCTCCTGGTTTTCTCGCGCACCATTTCCTTCAGGATCAGGGAATGCTCGCCCACCACCCGTCTCAGGGTGACGGCATCGTAGATAATGATCCCCCCCAGCACCGCAGAGACCTGGAAAAAGGGGGAGGTCCAACCAAAGTCAAACCCCAGGGAGGTAGCCAGGGAGGCGACAACGGCGGCGTGGGCGCTGGGCATCCCCCCGCAGCTGAACGCCCTCTTCCAGACAAAGCCCCTGTTTTCAGACTTCACGGTTATGGGCTTCATCCCCTGGGCACAGAATACGCTCAACAGGCTGGAAAGGATGTAGCGGTCGTGAAAGAGGAGCGGCAGGTAGCGCAATCCCCCGATCACCACCAGACCGGCCAGGGCCAGGGCATAAAACACGCGGGTCTTCGTAATGTTTAAAATCCTCGTGACAACACTCCCTACGGTCATCCTCTCCCCTATCCTTTCCCTCCTAAGGCGCCTGTATGCTCTCCACCCTGGCGCCGATACTGGTGAGCTTCTCTTCCAGCTTTTCATACCCCCGGGCGATCAGCTCCGCCTGGCAGATCTCCGTCCTGCCCTCCGCGGCAAGGCCTGCCAGCATGAGGGCCGCCCCCGCCCGGAGGTCGGTTGCCTTGATCTGGGCCCCCAGGAGCCTTTCGACACCCTCGATCACTGCGGTATGCCCCTTGACCCGGATCCTGGCGCCCATCCGTTTCAGTTCGTCCGCCACCTGGAAGCGGTTTTCGAATACGTTTTCAACAATGATGCTGGTTCCCTTCGCCAGACACAGCAAGGCCATCATGGGGGACTGCAGGTCCGTAGGAAAACCGGGGTAGGGAAGGGTTTTGATTTCGGTCGCCCTTAGCTCCCCCGTCCGCCTTACCGTGATCGCCTCCTCCCCGGCATCAACCTCGAGGCCGACGTCCTGCAGTTTGGCAATCAAGGGCTGGAGGTGTTTGACGATCACGCTCTCCACCGTAACCTCGCCGCCTGCAATCCCTGCTGCGATCATATAGGTCCCCGCCTCGATCCGGTCCGGAATCACGCTGAACCGGGTGCATCCCAGTTCAGGCACCCCCTCGATCTTGATCAGGTCGGTTCCCGCGCCCCGCACCTTTGCACCCAGGGCATTCAGGAAGCTGGCCAGGTCGACGATCTCCGGCTCTTTGGCAGCGTTTTCCAGGACTGTAGTCCCCGGGATGGTCACAGCAGCCATCATGATGTTCTCCGTGGCGCCCACACTGGGAAAATCCAGATAAATATTGCTCCCCTTGAGCCTGCGGGCCCGCGCCTTGATGCAGCCGTGATCCAGTCTGACGTCAAATCCCAGGAGGCCGAGCCCCTTGAGGTGCAGGTCCATCGGCCGGGAACCGATGTTGCAGCCTCCCGGAAGAGGAATCCTGGCCTCCCCGCACCTGGCGGCAAGGGCGCCTAAAAAAAGGTTGGATGCCCGGAGCTTTTTAGCCAGTTGATACGGTATGGCGACTTCGAGCTCGTCGGGCAAGGCCAGGCGCAGGGTATTTTCCCCCCGCCATTCCACCCGCCCGCCGATCGCCCGGATGATCTCCAGCTGGGTTTCGACGTCCGCTATTTTCGGCACGTTATCTAACGTAACCTCTCCCCTGGCTATGGCGCTGGCGGCAATCAGAACCAGGGCCGAATTCTTTGCCCCGCTGATCCTGACCCTGCCGTAAAGAGGGTTGCCTCCTTCAACGATCAACTTCATCTATATATCCTCCAGTCATTTCGCCGGAAAACCGCCCTTTTCCGTATCTGTTATATTCTCGGCGGCAGTGAATATTCCTTCTCCACCCGCTTCTTTTCCGCCTGCCGGTGCCGCAGCGTTGAAAACCGGAAATGCGCCATCCCTGCGGCCGCTTCCGGTTATCCCTGCCAGGGCAATCAGGAACAGCAGCACTCCCAGAATCAGGGCAAGTACAACTCTTCGTGCGATCAAGAAGCCCACCTTTTTCCCGATCATTCCTTTGATGTTAGTCTTGGGCAAAAGGTGGAATTATTATACCGCCCTGGCAAACCGCTCGTAACCGCTCAGGAACCGGCCGATACCGGATCCCGTCGCCTCGCGGAACGCCTTGTCCAAACTGTCCCCGCGCCCCAGGGCGTCCAGCAGCCTGGGAACTGCATCGCTCCCGTACCGGTCGACAAGGTAAAGGACGAGGTCCTTTGCCACACCATAACTATAGTCCTGCCAGGCCGGATCGTCAAATCTTTTATCCAGTTCTTCCAGAGAAACCGTCAGGGGGAGAACCTTCTGGGTGAAGGGATCGGCCCCCGCAATTTTTTCTTCACCGTACTGGGCAAGGCCTTCCGTCAGCCAGCGCGGGTAGTTCCCCTTCGTCTTGTAGTCCACCAGCAGGTGGATGTATTCGTGGGCGACGGGCCCCCGCTCCCTGAAAGCGGTGTCCCTCTCCGGGCCGGATAAATCCCCGAGCCAGGCCTGCGGGGAGAGAATGCGCAGGACCCCGGCCCAGTAGACCCCCATGGCGCTCTCCTCGTTTCCCCATCCGAAGACGCGGTTTAAAGAAGCCCGGTCGGTATATATGGAGATTGGGACCTTCTGATCCGGAAAGTACCCGAAAAACTCGCCCAGCGGGCGGTAAACCCGCTCCGCCTCCTGCAGCACAAGACGCGCGTTCTCCTCGTCCCCCTTCCTGTATTTGATCACAAAGTGCCCGCTCTCCACGGCAGGCCAGCGGGAGGTTTCCAGTCTCCAGCGGTAAAGCTGGTACTGGCGGACCAGGTCAAGTCCCCAGGAACGAAAGGCGTGCGGCTGGTAAACCCCGAGCACCAGGGTAAAAAGTAAGCAAAAAATGCAGAAACAGACAATAAATCGCTCCATCCTCCGTCCCTCCTCTCTCCTTCCCCATTATACAAGAAGAGAGGAGCTTTGCGGGCAACCAAAAAAAGCCAGCTCGATTGCCGGTTTTGCTACTTTACCTTGTCCTTAAGCAACCGCAGCCTTTCCCGGGCGAATTCCTTCGTCTGGGGATCGGGCTCTCCGGCCAGTTCCTGCCAGATCTCCGCCGCCCGCTTCCAGTCCCGGCGGCTCTCATAGAGCATCCCCAGCCGGGCCTTTGCCTGAAGGTTGCGGGGCTCCTTTCGCAGCACCGCCTGCAGCTGCTCCTCGGCCTGATTGTATGAGGCCAGCAACTGATAGACATCTGCAAGCTCCAGGCGCAGGGAGGTGTCCTCCGTCCGGGCCAAAACCTGCCGGTAGCGTTCGGCCGACCGGATCAGCGCTTCTTTCCCCTTCGCCTGCTGCCCCTCCGCAAGGTAGAGGCGTCCCAGCTCCGCCTCCACCCTGGCGTAGCCTGTCAGCACATTGGTGTCACCCGGCCGCTCCGCGCTCATCTTTTTATACTGTTCGATCAGCTGCTGAAGCTGATCAAGCCGGGTCTGCGGCTCCTGCTGCTCCGGAGCGGGCTGCCGGGCTCCGTCCGGCACGCTCCCGGTATTCACCCACGGGAGGCTGGGTATTGTCGTGATCAGCACACCGACCGCCAGCATTCCCACCAGCACCCACAGAACGAGCTTTGCGAAAAAACGCTTCTCCCGGAAGATCCGCAGCAATGCCATCTCTCCCCGACTGAAACTTTCCTTGATTATTTCAATACATTATACCATACCGCAGGCGTGCCTTTTGTCGAATTCAGAATGTGAACCTCCGCCGCTACGGGCTGCTTCTCAAAGCCGCCGGAAGGCATGAAGATCACCCAACAGTTCCTTTTGAACTGCGGCTGGCGGCTTCTTAAAGCTGCCGGGACTGCCCGGACGGCCCTGCCGCAGTACCCTTAAGTCCTGCCCCCGGAAAATAAAACCGGCCCTCCGCCAAAAGCGGCAGGGCCGGCATCAACCATCCCGGGGTACGGCCCAGATCGCCGGCATCAATCCGGCATAAATTGCTCGACCCCCAGCTTTTTAAAATGATCCCGGTCGAAAGTAACGACAGGCCACTTGGAGGCATGAGCCCTGGCTGCAATGTAAGCATCTATAAAATCCACATTCAAATTTGAGTAATCCTCAAGGGCCTTGATGATCAGGTCCCGCTCCTCCACCGCCACTCCACCTGCCTTGACAAAACTGCTCACCACCTCCGCCACCTGGTTCCTCGGATAATCATAGAAGGAATCGAGCACCCAGACCAGTTCCGCCACTGTAACCGGCGACAGGTGCAGCCTCACTTCCCCCCGTTCGGCCATCTCCATAACCCGGGAAGCCAGGAAAAACAACTCCTCATCATCCCGGATCAGGTACCTGAGCACAACATTGGCATCGATCCAGACATCAGCCCCCATTTTTCAGCCTCCGGGCGGCTTTTCCGGCATACTCACGCCTGGCCGCATCCTCTTCCTCAGCGATACCGGGGAAGGGACGCTTCGGCGGCAAACATCCAGCCAGTTCAGAAAGCTTTCTGACTCTACGAACATGGACGGTTAGTAAACGATCGGGAGAAAGCCTGAATACAAGCTCGTCACCGCTTCTTATGCCGAGAAGATCCCTGATCTGCTTGGGAACCTGCACCTGCCCCTTGCCTGTAACACGACCGCTGGCCTCAAGCATAGCACCACATCCTTATTGCTGCATTTCCTTACTATTATTTTATCAATGATTTTATGTTAGTCAATAACAGCACTAAATCCATGACATTCCGGCAGGCTTTTATCGCAAGGAGCGGGAATCCGATAACGGGAGGCACCGGCACCTATACCGGCTGCCCCGGGGTGCCGCCCAGGTAAAGGATCAAGAGGCAGGCGGCGATCCAGAGGAGCACGGTCACCTGCAGCGGCAGGTCGTTCATCAGGACATCCTCGGGGGCGCCCCCGCCGTTGGCATGGTAAATGACGTGGAGGTAGCGGAACAGGCCGTACAGCACCAGGGGAATGGTGAGCATCATCAGCCGGCTGGTGGGGGCGAGAAAGGTGTAGAGGGAGTAGGACAGCACCGTGGCCGAGGTGACGATGGAGACCATCTGGTCGATGAAGCCGAAGGAGTAGTGATCCAGGGCCGGGCGGTGCTCCTGAGCCTCCAGTTTGAGCAGGTAGAGCTCGTGGCGCCGCTTCCCCAGGGCCAGAAAGAGGGAGAGGAAAAGGGTGCAGAGGATCAGCCAGGGGGAGAGGCTCACCCCTGTGGCGGCAACCCCCGCCACCACCCGCAGGATGAAACCAGCGGCGATGGAGAAAACATCGAGGATCACCTGCTCCTTGAGCCAGAGGGTATAGGCGATCATCAGCCCGGTGTAGGCCACGGCCACGATCCCCAGGTGCGGCGTTACGGCAAAGGAGGCAAAAATGCCGCCCCCCAGCAGTGCGGCCGCATAGGCCCCGGCCGTCCTCACCGGAACCCTCCCGGAGGCGACCGGCCGGCCGCACTTGACGGGGTGGAGGCGGTCGCGCTCCCGGTCGCAGATGTCGTTCAAAACGTAGACCCCGCCGCTCAGCAGGCAGAAGAGGGCGAAGGCTGCTGTGGTCACCCCCAGCAGCAGGGGGTCGAAGGCGTTCCGGGAAAAGATGAGGGCGGCGTAGACGAAGAAGTTCTTCACCCACTGCTTCGGCCTGAGCAGGAGGATGTAGTCCATGAACCCAGCTCCCCTCTCTCTGTTTCTTTAAATCTTATCATACCGCCGCCGCAAACTTAAAGCCCCGCCCGGCGGAAAATAAGGCCGGTCTTCCGCCACCCCGGCAGATACCTCGCCGGTTTCGTAAAGATCCTGCCATACACCAAAGGTGTCTTAAAACAACCTACTATTCTTTTCTTTTTGTCAGATAATCCCGCGGTGTACAGATCATGACACCGTCAATCCTGCGGCCGCGATATGGTCCAAAATGACGCAGGTCTCCTGTTAAAAAATGAGTGGCACCTGCTTATCTTTTTCCGGCAAGGCCACCGGGCAGGAAAAATCCGCGGGAGCTTCGGGCACAAGAGTCATATCCCCAACCAGTTCATCCAAACGGCATAACTGTTCCGTTTTGCCGAGGTTTCGCCTGGCTTCTTCCATGGCGTAACCCGAACTGAGAAGAACAGCCTCACCGACCCTCGCCAAGCCCCATAACCTCAGCAGACCGGTACTCACGCAGGCCGCCGAAAACAGCACGTTAGCATCTAAAAAGAAGCGGTGCATCCTAGCGCCTCTCCGGTCTTTCGTGCGGGATTTTCTCCGGATCAAGCCCGAGCTCTCGCACTTCTTTCACTGCCCAGTCGTAATCCTCAGGAGTAACAGCATTGTTTAAAAGAAACTCCGCCTTGCGCCGGGGGGTATAGCTCTCTACCGGCAATACTACCACCGGGTACAGTAAAATACCCTCCTCCCGCATCTCCGCAGCGAGAAGCGTTCCTTCTTTCAGGTTATAGGCGCGGCGCAGTGCAGCCGGGATCACGATAGTGCCTCTCTTCCCCACACGAATCACTTCATTCTCCGGCAATGCCAGCACCTCCGATTTTCGGAATATCAGACTAAGAGGGAAGTGTCAACCCCGGCTCCTCTGCAATGGTCAATAGGATTTCATTTTCCAAATATGCTATACTTTATGTATAGCATTCTGGAACAAAATCTGGCTAACCAAAACTATGCGAGGAGGGTTACCTTTGAAGGCTGCTGAAAGAACCAAATTAATGCCCATACGCCTCCCTGAGAGGGTGCTCCGCGAACTCAAGGAACATGTAAAACGAGGGAAGCGTAGTGAATTTGTGGTAAAGGCCACGGAAAAAGCGCTGCTGGAACTCAAACAAGCAAAGGCCCTAAAGGAAGGACGTGGTATATTTACCGCCGACCGGTACCCTGAATTCGCAACATCCGAGGCTACCAGGGCCTGGGTGGAAGCAATCCGGAGAGAAGCCGACGAAAGGATGAAGCGAAACTTTGAAGGAAACTGAAATCAACGGCTTCCTCTTAGATACTACCGTTATTATAGACTTTTTCCGTGGGAACGAATACATCACGGCACTCCTGGAAACCCTCAAAAACAAAGGACACCTAGCTTCATGTCCGGTGACCGTCGCCGAGACGTTCACAGGAACCAAGGAAAAAGAACTCGAAAAAGTGCATGCCTTCCTTTCATCCCTGGTTTTCTATGCGGTTACGTATGAATCCGCGCGACTGGCCGGCCGGTGGCGGTATACTTACGCCCGTAAGGGAATCACCCTGAGCCTAAGTGATACCCTCATCGCCGCCGTCGCCGTGAAAAACCGCCTGGCACTCGTAACAGCAAACAAAAGGCACTTCCCGATGAAAGAACTGGTGATTATTCCATACTGCAGCCACGACGGTTAATCTTAATACCGCTTCACCATGTTGGACTGTAAACAGATGTCTGAGGCAGGATGCCAGGTGCCGGAAAACCGGCTTTCTGATGGTGCCGCCCCGTCGGTACGGGCGCCTACCCGCCTATAAATATAAAGCCCGCCCCTTTCTTCACAAGGCAGGCAAAAAATCACCAACAATAATCTCCTCACCGACCAGCTCACGCTCGCGAACTGCTTCCGCCGCAAACCTTAAAGCTTCGTCTATATCTTCCGGTTCCAGGTCGGGATAATACCGGAGTATCTCTTGTCGGGTTAAACCGTTGGCAAAAAGATCGACTACCGTGGCTACAGGAATTCGAAAACCACGAATACAGGGAACTCCCCCCATTTTGCCGGGATCTACCGTGATCCTCGTAAATCTCATAAACGCACCCCTCCAATACACCCAAAGCATTTACATATGACCATTCAGTCACCATTCGACCTCTTCTCGTTCAGTTAATCTTTGCCTGTATGAATAAACCTCTTTTACAATGCTCTCGCCATCGAAATCGGCCCATGAACTCGCCGCCCTTATGAATTCCTTCATATCTTTACCGGAATTCATTTGACTCTCTAACATTTGCAATTTTTTTTCGCTTCAACAGGGAAAGTTTCTTGATTTCATCGAACAATCTCTCGAGGACCACTTTAATACACCGCAGCACCTTACGGTAGAACGGCCTTAAGTGGATTTACACAGAGAATAGCGCAGACAAGAGAACCGTCCCCGTGTCTCTAGAACGGTATTCACAGATTGCTGTCCTCTTTAACCAACTTCGCCTGTTTCTTTTTGATGTATGCGAATTCTTCCTGGCTCAACGATCCATAAATGTTGTGCAATTGACATATGATTAACTGCTTTTAAGAAGTGCAAGACTAATTCTCTTACCGCGGCTAAACTGGAATTTTTCGGTGCCCGGATCACCACAATTCCGGCAGTTTTTTCTGGGGGAAATCGCAATATATTCGCAAAATCCAAATCTAATGTAACCAGACATCTATTCTCAGAACAACACGCTTCATAAATTGTCTGGTCTGAACACCCTTCCATTTTTTCATCCCGGACTGTTTGAACATCATGCCCGGCTTCTTGGAAAATTTTTTGTATACTTGTTCCGAAATTTTCGTCTAATTTGAATCTCATCCTGCAGCCTCTTTTACTGGTATTTCAACATACCGCTCCCGTGCCATTTCCGCTCCATAGGCTATTGCTGCCTTAATATCATCAACTTCCAACTGTGGAAATTCACCCAATATTTCTTCAAAGGTCATTCCATTTGCCAAAAAATCCAGTAAAAGCGATACCCATATCCTTGTTCCCCGGATACACGGCTTTCCAAAACATACATTTGGATCAATCGAAATTCGTTGTAACAGTGGATTCATAAATACACCCCCAATCTTTGTTACTTATTTTATCACATATCTGTACCTGACACCCATCTTCCGCAAGTAATGTCCGGTATAGTGTGTAAAAAGAGGCTTGATCCCATAGTAAAGGTCTGGAATGAACGAGACTTGAGTGAGAAGGAGTATCCCTTTATCCTGGTGGACGCTTTGGTCATCAAGGTGCGGAAAGGCGGTCGGGTACGGGCACAGAGTGTGCTTATAGCCGCTGGGGTTAGCCGGGATGGTCAGCGGGAAGCTTTAGGGTTAATGATTGGGGACAGCGAGTCTTATGACAGCTGGTCGGAGTTTTTCTCCTCGCTTAAGAGGCGTGGGCTAAGGGGTGTTGATCTGGTAGTTTCGGACGATCATAAGAAGCACAAGCTGGTTTTTGTTGGGCTTGAGCTCGTAGCGGTAGGCTTTATTCACCAGCACTCTCCATTGCCTCCATCGCCCTCTTGACCCGGCTTTTGGCGGATCTTCTGACACTTCCCAGCCGGTAATGCGCGGCAGACGGGTCACACCGTAACCTCCACAAGGTTCTCACCGCTGGTATCGCTCTCGGGGATCTGCTCACCGGTAAGCACAAGATATTCCAAGTAGCACTCAATAGCCTCATGGGCGTTGGCCAACGCTTCCTCCCTGGTGCGACCCTGAGTTACTACAGGAGGCAAAGACGGTACAAAAACCGTATATCCGCCTCGGGGTCCTCCTCGTCGGGCTCGTTCCACTCTAAGACCACATTGTAACGGCGGGTGACCTTCTGATTTATCCGGGACGCCTTCAGGAAATTGAGGATTATCTGCCGGCGCTTTGGGGGCAGCGATTCTATTCCCTTAACAATGTCAGACCGGACCAACCCTTCACCGATCCTTTCCCAAAGTTCTTTATTAGAAACTTTAATTATACTGTCTTCCCGTAATAGTGTCACTGTTCCGGCAACCAGACGCTGGCACAGGGCCGTACACCTGTCCCAGAAAACTGACGGGGAGCATGGTGCGGTCGCTGGTAATCTCCTGAGCGGTATCCATGGTGATGGCTGCGCCGTTGATCAACATCACGTTGCTGCCGATGGTCACCTGGACGATGCTATCGCCCTTCATCACGGTGACCTTCCGGGTTGCGCCATCCCAGATGATGTTGGCCTCGCCGGTGCCCAGCACCTTCGCACAGCAACCGTCTTGCATCGCTACTTTTGACCGCAATACCACGACCAGAATTCCTCACGCAAAACTCCCAGCTTCCTGGCTATCGCCTCCACCAGCGGCGGAGGGTACTTCCTCGTTTCGCCATGCTTTCGGTGAACGGTGAAGGTTTTTCCCCTACGCGTCACGCCCACCCACTTATTATTTCCGTATCTCAAAGTACCCGGCTGGCTGAACTCCTGTAAGAACCGCTCCATCTCCCGGTGCGCCAGCTCCGGAAATTTTCTCACACAGCTACCTCCAGAATCCGCACCTGTAGTTCTGTTTCCGGTTTAATGTCTTCAAAAACCTTTTCTTCTCCGAACTGCCTTACCAGTTCCTCGATAGCCTCTCTCAGGTTGGACACGGCCTCTTCCAGCGTCTCTCCTGTGGCCACTGCCCGAACAGGCTCGCACTCTGCCATGTACTCCCCATCTCCCAGAGGCGTAATTACCACGGGCAACCTGTATTTCATGGGGTTCACCTCCACAAAAAAGCTCCACAGCCGCCAACCTGTGCGCCGGGGCAGATTATTCCCCCAAGTACACAAGATATTGCCGTATTTGAGCCTTATTATAACACGCACAATCCCCGCCAAGCAACAAGACACGCCCATTCACCGTGCGGCCCATGAGGTACCGCCAGGTGACCCCTACATTTTCCCAAGCAGGCCGGAGTCAATGACCTGGTTCCGTATTGCACCACTAACTTTCTGCTACAACGATTTTAACGGGTCTCTCGTCCGCAAAGACAACGATCTGGAGATCACAGTCGCCCTTGGAGAATGGCAGCGGTTAAGATCAGTTCCCCTCCACCGGCGGCAGCAATCACGCAGCTTCAGGACAAGCCGCTCTTCTAAGACTTCTTGCAGCACCTCGCGGCACTTTTCCAGTTCGCCCAAACACCCGGGCAGGACGGTATTTCACCGAAAAATGTACCATCCTCCAGCAGCAGAAATACCACAAGAGAGGCAGCCCTCAGCCTTAAACTTATGCAGAAAAGAATCTGGACTGGACCGGACTGATGCCTACGTGGCCGCACAAATGCCGGTTAGGGGAACAGATGCGGTTTACTCCTCTGACCGCGATTTCGACAGGGTAGATGGTATAACCCGCCTGGAACCGTAAATGCCGCTACGGGAGTTAAGAAATAGGGCAGACAAAAAGAAATGAACCAGCATAAAAACCACGCCGATTGCCGTCGCAATGAACTCATATTGTGATATACTGATCTCAAGATAACCCAAGTATGGTTTCAAAACATTGAGATTGTAAAGGTGATGATAATGGCTAATCCCGATCTTGATCAGAGGGTTTCCAGATTAGAAGCAAAGGTCAAAGTTATTGAAAAAATGCTTAAAAAATACGGCAAAGATGACGAAAATGAACTGATTAAACTTAAGGCCGGTTTAGAGAAGCCTGTTAAAAGAACGCCTGACGATATTGACAAAGCTTTAAGCATCGTCGGAATAGGTGAAGGCCCCGAAGATATGGCTCGAAAATTTCATTATTACCTACTGGGATGCCGTCATGCCCTTGCTTTTGATGAACATTTTGTCGAAGCTGGCAAACAAAACGGTTTTGAAATTCTCGGATGAGAATATCCGGCCTGTTAATAAACTTTGCTAAATAACTGCCGCAGCAAGCACCGGAGAGCCTCCACCTCGTACGCACAACCTGATTTTGCTTGTGCCATCATCCAGCAGCTTGTAACGAACCTCCGCCATAGCCGCTGCCACAAAAGCAGTTAGAACCGGCATACAGCAGCACCTCTGTTTCTACAAAAACTTCACTGCCAAGCTTATTGTAGAGCCTCCCCGTTAAAAAGGGCAAGAAAAGCCGCACTACCTTACGGTAGAGCGGCCTTAAGTGGGTTTACCACACCCCTCCAATACACCCGAAGCATTTACCTACTCACACCATACCTTTTTCATAACCCGAAAACGGATTTTCTTATCTGTTATTATGGTGAAGTGTCCTTCCAATTTATCTTGATATTTGCTAAAACAGTTAACAACCAAATTTCCACTACTTTTTTCATCCTCTAATCTTAAAATCTCCTGCAACCTCTATCTTCCCTTTCCCCGGGCAAGAAGCTAATCTAATTAAACCAATAGCTAAACAATGGCTCTCCAATTGATCACCTCTCCGGCTCTAGCGGCGGGAGCTGGAGTAGAAAAG
>CADDZD010000005.1 GCA_902812385.1 Clostridia bacterium
TTTTTGCTATTTATGGGGTATTTTCCTGCCTGCTCGGGTTAAAAAATGCGAATTTATAAAGTTTTGCCTTGATACCGCCTTTCTTGCGCTGCATGGGCTTCAGGGATTAGATGCGGAGTTCCTGGAAGGTGCATTTACACCTTCCCCCAAACAATTTATCGTTATTCTTTTCAATTAGGCTGTCCGGGTATCTTTGCCCTTGCTATTGCCAGTTCAGGCCTTTTCTGCATCTGCTTTGCAAGCTCCTCTTCCCGCAGCTTGTTTCGGTAAGCGGGGTCCTGGAACGAATACTTGAAGTTGGTGTGCACATCGTAACGGTTTTCGAGAAGGGCAACCACATCTTCTACGAAGACAAGCTCTTCGTCTGTCGGGATGACAAAAATCTTCACTTTGGAATCAGCCGCTGAAATATCGGACTCCTGATTTCTGGTCCGGGCGGCGTTGTTCTTTTCCGGATCGAACTTGATCCCCATGAATTCCAGGCCTTCCATTGCACGCGCCCTAATGTCCGCCGCCATTTCCCCAACACCGGCTGTCCAGACGATAGCGTCAACTCCGCCCAGGGCTGCCGCATAGGCGCCGATATATTTCTTGATACGGTAGCATTCCATCTCGAAGGCCAGCTTGGCCCGTTCGTCACCCTTAGCCATTGCCTCGAGTACATCCCGGCGGTCGGTGTACTGGCCGGTGATACCCAGAAGACCGCTCTTCTTGTTGAGGATGTTGTCCATCTCTTTGGGGCCAATACCGAGTTTTTGCATCATGTAAAAGTCGAGGGCGGCGTCATGGTCGCCGGCCCGGGTCCCCATTACGAGGCCTTCAAGGGGTGTAAAGCCCATGCTGGTATCAAACGAAACCCCTTTCTTTACGGCGTTGGCACTTACACCGTTGCCTATGTGCAGGCTGATCAGGTTGACTTCAAAGGGATCTTTCCCGAGCAGAACTGCGGCACGCTTGGCAACATACAAGAGGGATGTGCCGTGAAATCCATAACGGCGAACCTTATATTTCTCGTACCATTCATAGGGAACCGCATACATGAACTGCGCAGGCTGCATGGTCTGGTGCCAGGCGGTGTCCATCACGGCCATGTGCGGCACGTTGGGCAGAACCGCTCTTGCAGCCTCGATACCTAAGATGTTCGCAGGGTTGTGCAGCGGTGCCAGGTCCTGGATTTCTTTAAAGGAATTGAGCACATCGTCGTCGATAATCACCGATTTCGCAAACTTTTCGCCTCCATGAACCACCCGATGGCCAACCGCGTTGATCTCTTTAACATCCTTTAAGACCCCATGTTCTGGACTCACCAGGAGTTCCAGGATAAGGCTGACCGCTTCCTTGTGAGTTGGACAATCTTTTTTGATCGTAACCTTATCGCGCCCGGTAACCTCATGCTCACAGAAGGAATCGCCGATGGTAACACGTTCCACGATACCCTTGCACATGATCTCCTTGTTTTCCCAATCGTAGACCATGTACTTGGCAGAGGAACTTCCGCAGTTCAGAACCAGGATTTTCATATCTTTCCCCCCCCTCTTATTTAATCTCTTGACTCTCCATATGGCACCATCGCCTTGACGGCTACGATGGCAGCCACATTGACGATATCTTCCGCCTTGCAGCCGCGAGACAGGTCGTTGATCGGTTTTGCCAATCCCTGGAGCAGCGGCCCGTAGGCCTCGGCATTGGCCAGGCGTTCGGTTAATTTATATGCAATATTCCCTGCATTTAGATCCGGGAAAATGAGAATATTTGCCCGTCCTGCTACAGGACTGCCCGGAGCCTTTTTCTTGCCAATCTCAGGAACAAGAGCGGCATCTCCCTGTAACTCACCGTCGATCAGGAGATCGGGGCGCTTCTGGTTAGCGATCTTTGTCGCTTCAATGACCTTGTCGACAATCGGATGTGAGGCGCTTCCTTTCGTCGAGTAAGATAACATTGCTGCACGCGGCTCTTCTATCCCGAAGATATTCTTAGCTGTTATGCATGTGGTGATGGCGATATCAGCCAGTTCCTCAGCGGTGGGATTGGGATGGCCTCCGGAGTCAGCATAAAGGAAAAAGCCGTTTTCTCCGTACGGACAGTTAGGAACGATCATAGCAAAATAAGCGGACGCAATGGAGATCCCCTTGGCAGTCTTAATAATCTGGAAGGCAGGTCTTTCGACGTCGGCAGAAGTGTTCACGGCCCCCGCTACCATACCGTCGGCATCGTCAAGCTTAACCATAGTAACCCCAAAATAAAGGTAATTCTTTAAAAGATTTCTGGCATCATCGACAGTAGGGATTTTACCTTTTCTAATCTCGAAGAGCTTTTGGGTATACTCATCTATTTTTTCATATTTATCAGGATCGACTATTGGTATATTGTCGATGTTTGCTCCAACTTCCTTTGCCCTCTTTCTGACCTCGTCTTCCTTACCAATCAGAGTTACTTTGCCCAGCCCGGCTTCCTCGATCATTTCCGCGGCGTGTAGTGTCCGCTCATCTTCAGTTTCCGGCAGGACGATTCTTTTTTGCCCCTGACGTGCCTTTTCCCAGATGCGCTCCATGATGGCATTTTTCGGAGCTACTCTAGCCATTACTTTTCCCTCCCCAAAAAGTAATATTTTAAGTTTATTATATATCGATGCCATTCTCTTGAAAAGCACCGACATTTTTATTTATATTAACCCGGAAACAGCTTAGGAAAGAGAATTTCGAGTCTATTTTCTACATCATGTATGTATAATCCTTCCTGGATATAATTTTTTATTAAAGACAAGGAGGTTTTGGTTTCCCGGTGCCACTTCGCCACCTGCTAATAATCAAGATCAAACAAGCCGGGTCCTTTCGGGAAGCTGCCGCTCCCTTTTTTTGGCTAATACTATGCCTGGCTTTTGGAACAGGGATGGTCTGTTTTCCCGCTGTTGTCTTCACTGCAGCAAAGCGTGGTTTGCAAACCTGGTGGGAAATCGTGCTTCCCAGCCTGCTCCCCTTTTTCATCATATCAGAACTCCTGATGAATCTTGGTTTCGTATCTTTACTGGGGAGAATCCTGGAACCGGTCATGAAACCGCTCTTCAATCTGCCGGGATGCAGCGGGTTTATACTGGTAGTGAGCTATTTATCAGGGTCCCCATTGTGCGCTATATTAACCGCCCGCCTGCGGAAAGCAGATCTCTGCAGCAAGGAGGAGGGAGAACGTCTTGTCGCTTTCACAAGCAACGCCAGTCCCCTCTTTATGCTGGGGGCGGTTAGCGTGGGAATGTTTGGCAACCCTACCCTGGGTCCATTTATTGCTCTAATCCATTATGTTTCAAATCTGTCATGTGGATTTCTCTTAAAGCTTTTTGCTAAGGCAAAGCCTTACAAGAGAGAAATCAAAAGAAATAGAAGCAGACTGAACTGTTCTATCAAGGATGTTTTCAAGGGTTGCTCCCACCTGAAAGGTTCAAGTTTTGGTTCTTTGCTGGGGGAGACTGTAAGGAATGCGAGCACAACACTTCTGACCATCGGGGGTTTCATAACTCTGTTTTCAGTGCTCATAGAAATCATGCAGGCAACCGGCATCTTTCCGCTCATTATCAAGCTTTTGGTCCCGTTTGCCAGAATGTCGAATATCGATGCTTCTTTAGTGCGTTCCTTACTTTATGGTTTTTTTGAAATGACGGTAGGCATTAATGAAGCAAGTAAAAGTTCGGGAAGCTTGCTGCAACAACTGATCGTTATTGAGGCAATCCTTGCCTGGAACGGTTTATCAATTCATGCTCAGATTGCAGGGATGATGCTGGGAACGGATCTATCAATCTTTCCCTACCTTACAACCCGAATCCTACAGGTTCCCCTGGCGGTATTGCTAACTTACCTTTTCTTCCCACTTTTATCCCGACAGCATATAGCTACCGCCACGTATCCTCCAGCATCAGACCGGATATGGTATAACCTGACGTTAACCCTTTGTGCTGTATTCCTCCTTTTGGTTTTGTCGTTAGCAGTCTGTTACTTTGGCAAATCTGTCTTTGAGTATTGCCGACAAAAGAAATATATCATCCACTAACCGATTTTCATATGGTTAAGTTCCTCTCTCGCCTTTCGGATGACTGAAAGGTTTTGGTCGATACTGTTTTCAAGCTGTTTTAAAATTTCGTCCGCGTACTCTGTTGCCCCGCTCTTTATTTCTTTAGCCAGTCGTTTTGCCTGAGTAATAATTTCTTCTGAAGCGGTCTGGGCCTGGCGGACCAATTCACTTTCACTGACCAGGTGATTGGCCTGCTCGCGTGCCTCACCGATAATACGCTCAGCCTCCTCCCGGGCCTCTTGTATGACCCGCTCCCTTTCTTTGCTCAGCCATTTTGCTTGATGGATTTCATCCGGGAGGATTGTTCTAATCCGGTCCAAAAAGTCAAGTATAACCTCTTCGCTCAACATCACCTTACCCGTAATCGGGACTTTCTTGCTATTTTTAACCAGTTCCTCAAGTTCATCAAGAATTTTAAAGATATCCATCTCCATGCCTCCCCCATCAACCCTTCATCTATTATTCAAAAATTTTTCCTTTAACCGCAAAGCGACATAATCAGAAACCAATCCTTTAACATCACCGCCAAAACTAGCAATTTCCTTGACAATACTGGAGCTTAAAAAGGAATACTCGGGCTTGGCCACCAAAAAAACGGTTTCCGCATAAGGGTTCAGTTTGCGGTTCATCAGGGCCATTTGAAACTCGTATTCAAAATCAGAGATCGCCCTTAATCCCCGAACAATTGCCTGTGCCCCCTGTTCCCTCACAAAGTCGCTTAACAACCCCTTAAAGGAACAGACAACTACGTTCGATAAATAGGCACACTCCCGGGCTATCATTTCCGTCCTTTCGCTCATAGAGAAAAGGGGCTGCTTACCCGGGTTAATGCTGACGGCAACCAAAACCCTGTCAAAGATTAGGGAAGCCCTTTCAATAATATCCAGATGTCCGAACGTAATCGGGTCAAAGCTGCCAGGATAGACCGCAATCTTCAAAGAGGCACCTCCTTCTTTCGGATCCTTTATCCCTTTTCTCCTTGGTAAAACCTTAAGATACTGTCACCATATCTGCCTTCTCGCACCGGAACTCTTTGCACCAGATTTTCTTCTCCAAAGGCGCTGCGGGTTATGATTAATCCATCCGGCAGCAAAAGCTCAAACTCGGATATTTTTTCTAAAACCGTTCCCAACAAACCCTGTCTGAAAGGGGGATCCACAAAAATAAGATTAAAACGGCAACCTTTATTTGCCAGCAAGGAAATTGCTTTAAATACATCACAGGTATAAACTTCCGCCTGATCAAGAAAACCGGTCAGAGCAAGATTTTCTTTGATCAAGGCGGCGTTTTGGGGATCCTTTTCTACGAAAACAACTTTTTTAGCACCGCGACTCAAGGCCTCTATTCCGATGCCTCCGCTCCCCGCAAACAGATCTAAAAAAACGCTGTCTGGAACTTTTCTAACCAAAATATTGAAAAGAGCCTCTTTTACATAATCAGTAGCAGGTCGAAGATTCTTCGCCTTTCTTGTCTTAAGCCGTCTACCTTTTGCAATTCCGCCAATAACCCTGATACCGCTCATTATTTCTGATTTTCCCACCAGAATTAAAATTCTGAAAAGATTATAACATAAAAAACAGGAAAACTCTTCCCAGATGACTTTCTCGATTCAAGACGAATAATTCTATGGTATTAATTACCATTTAATTAGATGTATAAAAAAGCTTGAAATGTACAAAATAGGTAATGGCTAAAGGGTCTTCATGGGGAGGGGGACCCGTAACAGTTACCTCAAACAATTATGAAGCAAGGGTAACAGAAAACCCTCCCCCATGAGCTCTTCCTCCAGTTTCTCCTCTCCCACGCCATTGAGTATGTCCTAAGTGATATACTCAATGGCGACGAAAAGGAAAGGGGCTGTCCCAAAGAAAAGAGGATAGCCCCTATTTTGTTTTACATAGTTCTTTGATTTTCTTAAAATCCTGCCATACTGCCTTCTTTTTATTTGGATCTCGCAGCAAGGCAGCGGGATGATATGTAGGAATAATTTTTATCCCACCCTTTTCAAAGACCTGCCCACGAACGGCCGTTACCCTTGCTTCCCGGTGAACAAGAAATTGGGTGGCCAGGGTTCCCAGGCAAACAATCAGGCGGGGCTGAATCAATTCAATCTGCCGGACTAGATAAGGAAAACAGGATTCCGCCTCCTCTTTTTTGGGCACTCGATTCCCCGGCGGACGGCATTTGGCTATGTTTGTTATATAAACATCCTCCCGGACAATTCCGGCAGCGCCAAATATTCTATCTAAAAGTTTACCCGCGGCACCAACAAAAGGCCGACCCAGGCGGTCTTCCTCGGCCCCGGGCGCCTCTCCCACAAACATCAAATCCGAATTCTCGTTTCCCTCTCCAAAAACGACCCCTTTTACATTTTCGCGTAACCCGCAGGACCGGCACTGGAGACAGAGCTCTTTCAATTCCTGAAGATTATTGCAATGATCCAACTCCGGTAGCCAATCCATGAAATCACCTCAGGATAAAGGCTTGAGTTGTATAAAATACTGAAAAATGTTAATCCTAACAAGAGAGCTTAATATCCAAAATCCAGGAGAGAAGGATCTTGGCACTGTATGAATTTTTGCACAGTAACTCAATCAAGATTGATCTCGCCCTCGAAGCCAGAGATCTCATTCGAGGCGCCACAGGCCGGGAAATACCGGGCGTTATTGAAGAGAAACAAACGTTCCGGCATGGTACGGTTACCATTATCAAAATTATGGACCCAAAAGCAGAGGCCATAATGGGAAAACCTCAGGGGACTTATATAACAATCGAATCCCCTGATCTCAGGTTCAAATCACCAGAAGTCCAGGAAAGCGTCGGTGATGTACTTGCTCAGCATCTCAAAAATCTCCTGAAGATCTCGGAGCAGGCCACAGTATTGATTATCGGTCTGGGCAACTGGCAGGCAACGCCGGATGCCCTGGGACCAACGGTTGTTAAATACTCTCTTATCACCCGACACCTTCATCTGCACATGCCTCAAATGGTGGAAAATTATCGCTCTGTCTGTGCATTTGCGCCGGGCGTTTTGGGAATTACAGGGATTGAAAGCGCCGAAATAATTCAAGGAATCGTGGAAAAGGTGCGGCCAGGCGTGATCATAGCCATCGATGCATTAGCGGCCACAAATATCTCACGACTCGGCACAACCATCCAGATTGGAGACACGGGTATTGCACCAGGCTCTGGTGTTAATAATAAACGAATAGGAATAAATTTTCAAACTATGGGAGTACCCGTAATAGCCATTGGAGTTCCAACCGTAGTTAATGCAGCGGTAATCGCCCAAATGGCCGTGGAAAATCACAACAAGATAACAGGCAATAGAACCCCCGTTAACTCTATACAAACAGGTCAGCTTATTCAGGAACTCTTTAAGCCTTTTCAGGGATCACTCATTGTTACACCACGAGAAATAGATGATTTAATATTAAATGCGGGACGCGCCATAAACCGGGGGATTACTCTTGCCCTCCATCCCAGGGTAGCAAGGGAAGACCTGGAAGCCGTACTTTGTTAAAATGAAGAGCGGACGACAAACGTCCGCTTCAGATAGTGAGATTCGGTTTCATTCCTATCGAAGTGTAGTTGTGGTTGGGGATGCCTGCGGGCTCTGGCTTACTAAATTCTGCTGATAAGCCTGAATCATGCGCCGTACCATGGCACCCCCAACTGCTCCACAATCACGGGACGATATATATCCCCAGTAGTCACCCTGAATCTGGTTTTGAATGCCGACCTCGTTGGCCATTTCATACTTAAACTGGTACATCGCCCTACTCGCTTCCGGCACAAGCAGCTTGTTGCTTTTTTGTCCCTGACCCATTTTTATCCCTCCTTCTTTTAAGTGATAGAACTAACGGAACTTAAGGAACGTTTGGTGTGGATTGGGTTGCTGCAAGCAAGTTGCCGGGGCTACCCTGCTGCGCCAGAGTCTGTTCGACACTCTGGATCATCCGGCGAACCATACCCCCTCCTACGGCACCACAGTCCCGGGAAGAAATGTAGCCCCAATAATCACCCTGAATTTGGTTTTCGATACCAACCTCCCGGGCCAGTTCGTACTTGAACTGGTACATCGCCTTGTTTGCCTCGGGAATAAGCAAGTTGTTTCTTTTTTGTCCTCGACCCATCCTTATCCCTCCTTTCTTTTGTTCTTAGTATTAACGCCTTAAAGTTTTTTATCCTAGTAAGTCTTTCCCAAGGAACCTTTTGTTATACAACTTTCCTGTCTTTATTTATTATTCTGAGCGAAACACTTTGTAATAATACGAGAAAATTAAACCAAAAAGCCTCGTTTTTCAACAAACGAGGCTTTTTGAAGATTATTTGTAAAAAAATTAATATTTGCATACATAGGAAAGTGTTGGAAAGCGATAATTTATTTCCAGTACGACTTCATCTTCCAGGTTATATTGGTATTTTTTAACATATTCTGTTATTTTATTCAAATACATGTAATCCCGAAAAATATCGACGACACGGAAATCGGAAACACCATGCTGTCTGGTACCGACCAGTTCCCCCGGCCCCCTGAGCAACAGATCCTTCTCGGCCACCTGAAAGCCGTCAGAGCACTTGACGAGTGTTTTTATACGCTCACGGGCTTCACGGGTCTGAGGGTTCCCGATTAAAACACAATAGCCCTGGTATTTCCCCCTTCCAACCCGACCGCGCAACTGGTGAAGCTGTGCCAAACCAAACCGTTCGGCTCCTTCAATAATAATGAGAGTAGCATTAGGAACATCGACGCCGACCTCGATTACAGATGTAGCTACGAGAATCTGAATCTCACCCCGGCGGAAAGCATCCATCACCCTCTCCTTTTCCTCAATTTTCAACCTTCCGTGCAAAAGGCCGACCCTGTACTCCGGAAATTCCACCGTTAACTCCGAAGACCTTTTAACCGCAGCTTCGACTTCCAGTTTTTCCGATTCCTCTATTAACGGACAGACCACATATACCTGTCTACCCCTACCCAGTTCCTCTTTTAAAAAATGATATACTCTTCCTTTTTCCTTGACGGGAAGGAAGTAAGTCTTAACCCCCTGCCTCTGAGACGGCAGTTCATCTATCACAGACAGTTCCAGATCACCGTACACCGTTAGGGTCAAACTCCGGGGAATCGGCGTGGCAGTCATAATCAGAACGTCGGCGCTCTCGGCTTTGTTAGTCAAAAGATCGCGTTGATTAACCCCAAAACGATGCTGCTCGTCGATAACAATCAGCCCCAGGTTCTTAAAAACAACCTCTCTTTCAAGCAAGGCATGGGTACCCACCACGATATCGATTTCACCGGATCGCAATAGGGCGAGTTGTGTCTCCCGCTCTTTTTTTGTTAGCGAACCCGTAAGCAGCCCCACGCGCACCCCGAAGGATTCCGCAGTTTTACGCAGATAAAGGTAATGCTGCTCGGCCAATACTTCTGTAGGGGCCATCAGCACTCCCTGATAGCCGGCTGCTACTACAAAGAAAAGTGCATATAGAGCCACAACAGTCTTGCCGCATCCAACATCACCCTGCAGCAAACGGTACATACGCCGTTTGCTCGTTAAATCCTTTTCGATTTCGGCGATCACCCGCCTTTGAGCACGAGTTAAGGGAAAAGGCAGGGAATTTAAAAATTTTTGCGGTAGATCGGAGCGAGGGATGTGCTCTACACCCTGGCTTTGTACTCTTTTCCTTACCCTTGATAACCCGCTCAGGAACAGAAAAAGCTCTTCTATCACCAGGCGTTCTCTGGCCTTTTTTAACCGCTCAAAATCATCGGGGAAATGCACTTGAAAGAGTGCTTCCGGAAGGGGCAGAAGGTCAAAAGCACCCTTCAATTGGGGAGGCAGAATGTCTTTGGCCCATACCGAAAAGTTTTTTACGCACTGGAACATGATCCTCCTTAAATAGCGCTGGCTTAAATCCTCGGTAGCTCCATAAATGGGAACAATGCGCCCTACATGCAGAGGATACCCGGAAGATCCCACCTCGTAATCTATAACCGAAATTTCGTAACCGAACAGATTCCGGTCAACTTTACCCGTTACACTCAAGGGCAAACCCTTGCGCATACTTTTTTTTAAAAAGGGCTGATTAAACCAGATCGCTGTGACAGTCTCCGAATCGCAACCTATCTTGACACGCAGCAGAGAGAGGCCGCGCCTTAAAGAATGCTCCTCAACATCTAAAATTGTACCTTTAACCGTGGCAATCTGGCCTGCTTCCAGGCTGCTTAAAGGCCCCTGGTGAAGGCGCCTGTCCTCATACCGTCTGGGCAGGTAATAAAGCAAATCAAATAAATTCCTTATTCCCAGTTTCCTTAACAGCCTCGCCCGAACCTCGCCAATTTGGGGTAAATCGGAAATCTCAACAGCACCTAATTGTCTCCCGGACAGTTGCCTATTAGCACTAATTTCGTGTTCCTCTCCTACTCAACACTGATTAAATAGTAATATACCGGCTGCCCACCGAAATAAGTCTCTACTTCCATTTCCGGATGGGCCGCCCGAATTTTTTCCAAAATTCTATCCGATTCTTCCGGGGAGACATCGGCGCCAGAATACAGAGTAACCAGTTCGTCCTGGGGGCTGATAATTTGGTCGGTCAACCCGCAGACGACATCCTCTAAAGAAGAACCTACAGCAATAATCTTTCCCTGATAAAGGCCTATAAAGTCCCCTTCTTTTATCTTTCTACCGTCAATAGATGCATCCCGCACCGCGTAGGTGACCTCACCGACCTTTATCTGATTTAATAGCTGGGTCATTCTTTCCCTGTTTTCGGCAATACCCAGGCTCGCGTTAAAGGTTAACATTGCCGCCAGCCCCCCCGGGATACTGGTGGAAGGGACAATTTCTACTTTTTTGCTAACCAGATCTTTGGCCTGTTCCGCTGCCAGGACTAAATTTTTATTGTTAGGAAGGATGATCACCTCTCGGGCATTTACTCTTTCAATGGAATTTACGAACTCCTCAACGGGCGGGTTCATTGTTTGTCCGCCTTCTATAATTTCGTGAACTCCGAGGCTTTCAAACAGTCTCTTAATTCCTTCACCGGCGGCTACTGCAACTATTCCGATTTCCGTCTGTTCTGCGGCTTCCGGTTCTTCCCCGCAACTCGCCTTTTCGGTTGCCCGGTTCTCCTCCCATTGATCACGCATATTGGCAATCTCTATGTTGTGAAGGGTACCGTACTTCTGACAACATTCCAGGACTCTGCCGGGAGAGTTTGAATGCATGTGGAGTTTGATAACATCCCCAGCTCCACCGATGACAATACTGTCACCCAAAGGATTGAGTTCATCCCGAATCCGGTTTGCGAAGGATGCATCTGCTTCAAGCAGAAAACTGACACAGTAAAGGTAAGAGAAGTCTCCATCCTTTTGCAAAGGTGACTGCCCCAGCACAGCAGTGCTCTTCTCTTTTTTCAAAGAGGATTGGGCTCCGATCCCTTCCCTCAGCGCCTGCAAACCGCCTTCGAGGATTACGAGCAAACCCTTTCCCCCGGCGTCCACAACCCCTGCTTTTTTCAAGACAGGCAGCAGATCGGGTGTTTTCTGAAGGGTTTTATAACCCTCTTTAATGGCCGTAGCCATTACAATTTCCAGACTTTTCTCTCTTGCGGCCGCTTCATTGATGCTGCGGGCAAATTCTCTGGCAACTGTCAGCATCGTACCCTCCACCGGCTTAATTACAGCGCGGTAAGCTGTAGCGGCCGCCATTTGCCAGGCCCGGGCAAATTCCTGTACCGAAATGCTCTCCTTCCCCTTGACTGCTTCAGCGAAGCCGCGGATTAATTGAGATAGAATAACACCGGAATTTCCCCTCGCCCCCAAAAGCGAACCTTTGGCAACTGCCTCGCTGACACTTCCTACACCTAAAGAATTTATTTTGTTCAATTCTTTTACTGCCGAAACCATAGTAAGATATAAATTTTTTCCAGTGTCGCCATCAGGAACCGGATAAACATTCAGTCGGTCAATCTCCTGCTGGTGCTCGGTAAGAGCCGCTAAACCACCTTCAAAGATCTGTTTAACCCGTTCCCCCGTTACAACATCCAAATCCAACCCGTTTCCCCCTCACGATTGCTGAAAAACTCTAACACCTACCACGTTAACATTGACTTCTACAGCACGCAGTCCTGTCATCTTTTCAATTTCGTAACGAACGGTCTCCATTACGCTGTGAGCAACTTCGGCTATATTAACGCCGTAACACATGACCACCCAGAGATCGATCTTCACTTCGTCCCCTTCCAGGGAAACTTCCACGCCCTGCCCTAAAGCATCCTTTCCCAGGATTTCTGCGACTCCCTGCCGTATCCCCCGGGGGACCATTCCCACGATACCGTAACAGCGAACGGCGGCGGCTCCTGCAATAGTTGCCAGTGCCTCACGGGCGATCTCTATGTTACCGTAATCGGTTTTGCGATTTTCGCTCATCTGTTCAGCCTCCTTTGTGGCCTCACAAAACTGCCACTCAAACCTAAATTCGCCAGTCTTACCGGAATTCCCTCCAAATTATATCCTTTAATCCCAAAAAAGAAAAGTTAGCCGCCAGGATAAGGAAGATTCCTTTACACAACGCACATGGGGCTGGAAAATTGGAACACAGACATAAAATAGAAACGAGAAATGCCTGTTTTCCTTGTCATGAGATCCTCTTTTTGTTAGAATAGGGCTTGTGAGAAAGGAGGATATCAGATGGCAAGATGTGCTATATGCGGAAAAGGGGTAAGGGTTGGGATGCAGGTAAGCCACTCCCATATTCGCACAAAAAGAACCTGGTCTCCCAACTTACAGCCCGTCCGGACCGTCATTAATGGAAGACCGGTTCGCATGCAGGTCTGCACCCGTTGTCTGAAATCGGGAAAAGTAAAACGAGCCCTTTAATTTAGAATGAAGCTTCCTGAATGATCTCCCGGGTTTCGATGTCTACCAGGTAGGTGCGTCCGGCTTCCAGGATAGCAACTGTTCGCCTTTTTTGAGGGTCTTTAGAGAGTGACGGTGAACCCGGATTGATGAAAATTATTTCGTTTTTCTTTAAAATTTCCGGGACATGCGAGTGCCCAAATATGAAAAACTGGACCCCATGACGTTCAGCCTGCGTCTGCATATCATGTGGAGCCAGCCGGTGCCCATGATTCACCAAAAAGCGCAGGCTTTCAATTTGCAGAAAGGCATATGGGGATTGCAACGGCCATGCCACCAGCATTTGATCGATTTCGGCATCACAATTCCCCCTGGAGATAATGATCGGGATCCTGGAAGAATTGATAGCCGCGGCCAGTTTCTGGGGATCATATCCATCCGGCAGGGGGTTACGCGGGCCGTGATACAAGACATCCCCTGCATGGATGATCAAATCCACATCGTTAAAAACAGAAGAAGTAACCTTTTCCCAGGCAGAAAGCGACCCATGGGTGTCGCTGATAATTCCAATTCGCATCAGGATTCCCCTTTACACCCGTATTCCGGAATTCCCTTTTAATTCTTTAAAAAGGTTGATCATTTCCAGAACAGTGAGGGCAGCGTCGGCACCTTTATTGCCTGCCTTTGTTCCCGCCCGTTCAATGGCCTGCTCCAGGGTATCGGCGGTGATCAAGCCGTAGACCACCGGAACACCGGCCTCAAGACCCACCTGGGCAATCCCTTTAGTGACCTCGCTGGCAATATAATCAAAGTGAGGAGTAGCCCCTCTGATCACCGCCCCGAGGCAGATAACGCCGTCATAGCCGCGCCCGATCATTTTTTTAGCAGCAAGAGGGATTTCGAAAGCACCCGGTACCCAGGCTATTTCAATCAGATCGCCCTCTACCCCATGCCTGTACAGCATATCAAGAGCTCCACTGAGCAGTTTGCTGGTGATAAACTCGTTAAACCTTGCCACAACGATCCCAATCCGCAGTCCCTGTCCCAATAATTTTCCTTCAAAGGTTCTTACCATGAAACATGCTCCTTTCTATTTTCTCAGGGCAAGGAGATGCCCTAATTTTTCCTTTTTCGTTTTCAGGTACCGCTGATTCTCGGCAACGGGTGGAATTTCAATAGGCACTCTTTCCACAATTTCGAGCCCGTAACCCTCGAGACCTGCTATTTTCCTCGGGTTGTTTGTGAGCAGCCTGATTTTTTTCAACCCCAGGTCCACAAGAATCTGCGCCCCGAAACCGTAATCCCTCAGGTCAGGTGGAAAACCGAGCAGTTCGTTGGCCTCCACCGTGTCGCACCCTTTGTCCTGAAGATTGTAAGCGCGGATCTTATTCAACAAACCAATCCCCCGGCCCTCCTGACGCATGTAGAGGATGACACCGGTTCCCTCTTTGGCTATCATCCGCAGGGCCTGGGCCAGCTGTTCGCCACAGTCGCACCTGAGAGAGCCGAACACGTCCCCTGTCAAACACTCGGAATGGACCCTGGTCAGGACGGGGCGATCAGGAGTAATCTCCCCTTTAACCAGGGCAATGTGACAGTTGTGATCAAGGACGGTCTCATAGGCAACGGCGGTAAAATCGCCGTACTTTGTCGGGAGATGGGTGGTGGCAACCCTTCGAATCAACTTTTCGGTGCGGCGGCGGTATTCGATGAGATCTGCAATGGTGATGATCTTCAGGCCATGCTTTCTTGCAAACTCAAAGAGGGCAGGAACCCGCGCCATGGTACCGTCGTCATTCATTATTTCGCAGATTACTCCTGCAGGATAGAGCCCCGCCAGGCGGGCCAGGTCCACCGCCGCCTCGGTATGTCCAGCCCTCCTCAAAACACCCCCCTCTTTGGCCCGGAGCGGGAAAATATGGCCCGGCCGCCGGAGGTCGTGAGGCTTTGTTCTGGGATCTATGATCGTTTTCACCGTAAGGGCCCGTTCAAAGGCGGAGATCCCTGTGGTTACCGTGGCCGCGTCCACCGAAACGGTAAAGGCAGTTTCGAGGCTATCCGTGCTCTGAGTTACCATCGGCTGTATTTCCAGTTCGTCCAGGCGTTCTCCGGTAACAGGCATGCAGATCAGGCCTTTGCCATAAGTAGCCATGAAGTTGATGGCATGAGGAGTAACCTTCTCTGCTGCTATAACCAGATCCCCTTCGTTTTCCCTGTCCTCGTCGTCCACCACTATGACCATCCGGCCCCCCTTGATTTCCTCAATAGCCTCTTCGATGGTGTTAAACTTGAAATTACCTGCCATATTTACTCCCTCCTAAGGATTACAAAGGTTAGAAGAATCCGTGTTCAACCAGAAACTCCGGCGTTATCCTCCCCTCTCCTTTACCATTTTTTGTTAATAAATGATAGGTGTACTTCCCCAGTACGTCGGCTTCAATATTCACTTTATCCCCGGCCTTCCTGGAACCAAGGGTGGTTATCTTTTGGGTATGGGGAATCAGGCTGACCATGAAAGCGTCCGGGCTCAATTCTGCAACGGTCAGGCTGACGCCATCTACAGCTACAGATCCCTGTGGAATAAAATACTTTTCCATTCCCTGCGGGATGCTGATCCAGATGTCTGCCGCAATGCCGCGATCCCGCCGGCTGAGGACGGTGCCGGTGGCATCCACATGTCCGGTAACAAAATGGCCGTCTAACCTGTCTCCAACCTTTAAAGCCCTTTCCAGGTTTACCCGGCTACCTTCATATAACTGGCCGAGATTTGTTTTGGCGAGGGTTTCCGCCATCACATCAACAGTAAAGTTGTCTCCCGAAAAACCCGTTACTGTCAGGCAGACTCCGTTTACGGCAATGCTGTCCCCCTCCTCTAATTCATCCAAAACCTTGCCTGCCTTTATGGTCAGCAAAGCTGATAGTTGGCTTTTTACTACGCTTCGAACAATCCCTATTTCTTCAACCAGACCCGTAAACAAGGATGTCACTCCTTCGCCGGTTTGACCGGATAGCAGACCAGCATCAAATCGGCCCCAATCCTTTCCCAGCTTAATTCCGCAACCTCGAGGGCGTCCTTTAAGAGGTTTATCCCTGTGCCGCCAAAGGGGCCGGGAGCACCCTTCCCCCCAATAATCTTGGGAGCATAAAAGAAGATAAACTTGTCAACGATCCCCGCAGCCAGGGCAGCGGCGTTCAAAGTTGAGCCTCCTTCAAGGAGAACGCTCAAGACGCCTCTCTTCCCCAGTTCCTCCAGCAGCGAACAAAGGCCGACCCTCCCCTCCTTTTCCGGCAGTTCCCACACCTCCACACCCGCAGACTCCAGCTTCTCTTTTTTCTCAGCCTGACATTTTCCTTTGACAGCCGCCACCACCGTTGGCACCTCCCGGGCCGTCCGAACCAGGCGGGACGTCAATGGTATACGCAGGCCGCTGTCTACCACAAGGCGGAGCGGCTTCCTGTCTTCCCCCGGAAGCCTGACGGTAAGAAGCGGATCATCGGCAAGAACGGTTCCGATCCCCACCATGATGGCATCGTTTTCCGCCCGCAGCCTGTGAACATATGCCCGTGCTTCCGCTCCGGTAATCCACTTGGAATCACCGCTGGAGGTAGCGATCTTTCCATCCAGGCTCATAGCCGCTTTAAGGGTAACAAAGGGTCGCCTTTCCACCATATACTTAAAAAACGCCTCATTAAGACGGCGTGCCCTTGCCTCTAACATGCCGAGGCTTACCTCAATCCCGGCATCCTTCAATGCCTGTATTCCCTTGCCCGCCACCAGGGGATTGGGATCCTTCACGGCTACTACGACTTTTTTAATACCTGCGCGGATAATTGCATCGGTGCAAGGCGGAGTTTTACCATAATGGCAGCAGGGCTCCAGAGTGACGTAAAGCACGGCGTTCTTAGCTTTTTCGCCGGCCTGGCGGAGAGCGTGGATCTCGGCATGAGGAGTTCCCGCTTTTTGGTGATATCCTTCCCCAACTATTTCTCCATCCCGCACCACAACCGCTCCAACCAGCGGATTCGGGGAAGTCCTGCCCAGCGCCATGGCAGCTAATTCCAGCGCTCGCTCCATATAAGCGGTATCCTCTGTCATGGGTCTCCCCCCATCCCACAGATGAAAAATAATAAAACCCGCTGATGAAGGGCCGGGTTTAAAGAAAGGGTATAAACATAAAAAGCTCCCTTCTCCCTTCCAGACTTTTACTGTCGGCCCCGGATTCTCACCGGATCAACCCGGCCTTGCTAATACCGGGCTCGCGGGCTCGCCTCCTCTGCCGGAGACACACCGCCGGTGCGGAATTTCACCGGCCCCCGAAGGAACCTTCATGCAAATAAATTGTATACCTGCCGGTTAAAACTCGTCAACCTTTCTCCTGTGAATACAGCAAACCTTCTCCGCCGTCTTTCGATACTCCCGAACCGTCCCTGCCAAATCGGCCCCCTTGAAAAGAGCGGAACCTATTACAAGAGAATCGGCTCCGGCTGCGACGACGCTTTCAATGGTTGACAGATTGATACCACCGTCAACTTCCAACTCCACCTTAAAACCGGAGTCGTCGATCATCCTTCTCATTTTCTCGATCTTCCGGCATACCTGCTGGATAAACGCCTGTCCTCCCCAACCAGGATTTACAGTCATCAACAGCACCAAATCCACCTGATCCAGAACATACTCCATAACATGCAAAGGTGTGGCAGGGTTTAAAGCAACCCCAGCCCGCAGACCCAGGCCCTTGATGCTTTGAACCACACGATACAGATGAGGACAAACCTCCGCATGAACTGTCAGAATATCTGCACCTGCCTCGGTAAATGGCTCGAGAAAATGCTCAGGCTCCTGTACCATGAGGTGTACATCAAAGGGCAGACCTGTGACTCTCCGGAGAGACTTTACGACAGGAGGACCAAAAGTCAGGTTCGGTACAAATTTCCCGTCCATCACGTCTAAATGAAGGTAATCGGCTCCACCTGCTTCGAGAAGGTGAACCTGGGGAGCCAGATTAGCAAAGTCGGCACTCAAAATAGATGGCGCAATCCTTATTTTCATTCGTAGATTCGCTCCCTGGCCATAACCTCCGCTAGGAAGGTCACGTAGTTTTGATAACGGCACCGGCTGATGATCCCCTTATCAATGGCGGCCTTGACGGCACAGTCCGGTTCCTGGAAATGTAAGCAGTCCAAAAAACGGCACTGCCCTGCCAGATCGCTTATTTCGGGAAAATAGCGACCCAGTTCCGTCCTTTTCATGTCAGGAAGGTAAAGATTGCTGAAGCCGGGAGTATCGGCGATAAAACCGCCGGCAACAGGAAGCAGTTCCACATGTCGTGTTGTGTGCCTTCCTCTCTTCAGCTTGGAACTGATCTCCCCGGTTTTCAAAGCCATCCCCGGTTCCAGGGCATTGAGGATGGTGGACTTCCCCGCACCAGAAGGCCCCGCCACCACAGATATCTTTCCCTTTACCTTTTCCCGCAGACTCTCGATACCCATTTTTTTAATGGCTGACGTAAAGATTACCTCGTAACCTGCACCCTGATAGATACCGGCAAGCTTGGAAGCAAACTGTCCTGAGGCCAGATCCACTTTATTTAAACAGATCAGAATATCTATTCTTTCTACTTCACACAAGATGAGAAGCCGATCCAGCAACTTTAGGTCCGGTTCTGGGTTGGCCAGAGCAAATACCAGTATCGCCTGATCCACATTGGCCACAGGAGGGCGGCTCAGGGTGTTTTTGCGCGGCAAGACCCTTTCGATGACGCCGGATCCATTCTCCACTATGGTAAAGAGAACATGGTCTCCTACCAGGAGGGATTGTTCACTCATTTTCAGGCGCCCGCGCCCCGTGCACCGGCAGATCCCTCGATCCGACTGCACGAAATAAAAACCGCCGTACCCCTTTACAATCAGCCCCTGATGCATGAATACCTCCCTTGAATTATTCTACCGGAATTGTTCGCTTTAGCTGGTCCTGGAAGTAGATTAATATTTCTCCCGAACCATACACAACAAATTCTTTCTCAATTTTATCCCCGGTCTGGTGTTCCCCTTCGTAGGCAACCCGGCTCCCGCGGGAGTCGTTTATTACCACTTTTACCACACCGGGGCTATTCACCTTGAATTGCAGTGGAACAGTATGCTGCATCGGGCCGGGACCCTGACTAACCCCAACATCAACCGTATCACCGGCCTTAACGGGAGTTCCCTCGCTTATGCTCTGACTGGAGATGGTCCCCTGCGGATACTGGCTGCTCGATTCTTCTCTAATCACCCCTAAACTTAATCCCATCCTCGAGAGTATGGTTCTGGCCTGTTCGACCGTCTGCCCCAACAGGGAAGGCATGACCAGGTTGGCGGGGCCTTTACTGACTATGAGCTTAACCTCGGTTCCCTCCTTAACGTTCCGGTCACCAGGAGGCTCTTGGGAAATAACAGTGTCTGCCTTGACCGTATCGCTGTTGACTTCGGTCACGGTAACCCGGAATCTGCCCTCTCTTTCCTCGAGCATCATTTTCGCTTCACTCAGCGGGAAACCGGTAACATCGGGCAGCCAGACAAGGCGTGCCCCCTTGCTTACCCACAGGCTGACGCCGCTGCCCTTTTTCGCCCTGAAGTTGCCCACCGGGTCCTGCCTGAACACAACACCGGGGGCGATATCGGCATTAAACACCTCAACGATTTTTTGCACCCGAAAACCTGCTTCCTTCAGTTTTGCCTCTGCCTGTGCCAGCTGCATATGGGTCACATCGGGAACGACCGCATCTTCGACGAAAAACCACTTAGAAAAAGCCCATAAGCCTCCGGCAACCAAAAGCAGGAAGAAGATACCTAAAGCAACCCATGCGGCGGGATGGAGACGCCGCCTGCTCCTGGAAGCACTTAATTCATTTTCGGGATCGATGTGGAGGAAACGGGTGCGCTCATTTTCATCGAACCCATTCTGCTCCACAACAGAGCCCCCCGCCAGAGCGCTTTGCATTTCCCGGGCAGAGGCAAAGCGTTGGTCCGGATCTTTGGCCATAGCCTTGAAAATAATCTCCTCCAGACTGCGGGGGACGGTCGGGTTTTCTTTGCGGAGTGAAGGTGGTTGTTCCTGTAAGTGTTTCAAAGCAACCGATATCGGGTTGTCGCCTTGAAAGGGCACATGTCCGGCAACGGTTTCATATAGAACAACCCCGAGGGAATAAAGGTCCGACTTAGGGCCCACCTCCTCACCCCTGGCCTGCTCCGGTGCAAAATAATGAACGGATCCCATCACCGTCCCCGATTGAGTTACCGTGGCAGCCGGCAAAGACAGGACCCGGGCCAAACCGAAATCCGCCACCTTGACCCGTCCCCCGGGCATAACCAGTATATTATGGGGCTTGATATCCCTGTGAATGATCCCCTTTTCGTGGGCGTGTGCCAGGGCTGCACACACCTGGATGCCTATGTTGATGGTTTCCCCCGGAGACAGCCTTCCCTCCCGCTTAATAATCTCCTTCAAATTAAAGCCCTCCACGTATTCCATCACCAGGTAGGGAAGACCGCCTTCCTCCCCCACATCATAGATGCTCACTATGTTGGGATGAGACAGGCTGGCGACCGCCTGGGCCTCAAGCTGAAAACGCCGTACAAAATCCTTGTCTTCGGCCAGTTCACCGCGCAGGATCTTGACCGTGACAATCCGGTTCAGGACCCTGTCTTTTGCCTGGTAAACGTTGGCCATCCCCCCTGAACCGAGCTTGGCGATAACTTCATACCTGTTGCCGAGAATTTTTCCAACCATGCGCTATAACCCCCTTCGGGCTAAGGCAGTTCTCATCAATTCCCTGGCGATGGGGGCAGCCGCTCTCCCGCCCTGTCCCCCGTGTTCAATTATAACGCTTACAACCACCTGGGGATCCCGGGCGGGAGCAAAGGCCACAAACCAGGCATGGGGTTTTCCGGTCGGATTCTCCGCCGAACCGGTTTTCCCCGCCACCTCAATCCCGGGAAGGGCTGCCGCGGTCCCTGTCCCGTTTCTCACAACCTCTATCATGGCATCCCGTACCTTGGCAGCTATTTCGGGAGATACAGCCAATCTTAATATTTGAGGCTGCGCCTTCCAGACAACAGATCCTTCATGGCTTCGAATCTCTCGCACAAGGTAGGGCTTCATCATCACGCCGTCATTGCCGATGGCTCCGGCCACCATGGCCATAAACAAGGGACTGACAACGATCTTACCCTGTCCTATGGCAGCCTCCGCAAGTCCTTCGGGTTTAGAGAAACTCTCCCTGGGAAGGGGAATAGTTTGTGTCGGCACGTCCAGGGTATAATCCTGCCCCCAGCCAAAAGCAGCAAGGCCCTCCGCGAAATCGCCTGCTCCCAGGCGAAGGCCGAGATTAGCAAAATAACTGTTACAGGACACCGCCAGGGCGCGCTTTAAATCCACCAATCCATGGGCGCGCAGGTCCTTTAAAATTCTACCATGAATTTTTATTTCCCCACGACAATCATATACATTGCCCTCAAGACCGGGAAACTTTTTCAACCCTGCAGCAGCAGTGACAATTTTAAGAATCGAACCCGGAGGGTACAACCCAACGGTCGCCCTGTTAACAAGAAGGCGACCGGGCTCCCTTTTTACCGTCTCCCAGTTTTTCTCCAGATATAAAGGATCGGGATCGAAACTCGGCGAACTCACCAGGGCGAGTATCTCTCCGGTCTTAGGATTCAGAACAACCGCCGCCCCGGTATATGGTGAGAGCAGATTCCAGGCCTTCAACTGGAGCTGATGATCGACTGTAAGGTAAAGGTCGTTTCCCCTGATTCCCCTGACACCCCAGCGCACTTCGAGGCTTTTCTTGAGAGAGCCTTTCAATCCCAACAGTTGGTCATCGTAGGAGCTCTCCAGCCCTGTTTTTCCCAAACGCTTTGATTCGTATCCGGTGATCTGGGCGTAGATCCTCCCATAATAGTATTTTCTGGTAAAATGCTCCCCAACGGGAAGACTCTCCGCTATCTTTTCGCCCCCTCTCGCAAAAATTCCTCCTCTCTGGATACGACTCTCAAGGATCCATGGGCGTGGGTTGGCACCTTTCCGGTTAAGGACGGGGGCCCTCCAGACAACAAAATAAATAAGGTAAATTGCATACAGGACAAAGCATCCGATTAGAAAAAACCTGAACCCTTTTATGGCCTTCTGCATCTTCTATTCCCCTTCGCCGATTTTGGTCAGTACTCCAAATAAAAAACAGTTAGAAACAAAGGAACTCCCTCCATAGCTCAGGAAGGGCAAGGGAATACCCGTCAGCGGTATCAGGTTGGTCACTCCCCCCAGAATGATCAACGCCTGCAAGGCCAGAAGGGAACTGCATCCAAATGCCAGCAGGCGCCCAAAACCCTCGGAGGTAATCAGGGCAATTTGCAGGCCTCTCCAGATCAGCACAGCGTAAATAAAAACAACACCCAGAGCGCCGGCCAGACCTAATTCCTCCCCCAGAAGAGGAAATATAAAATCAGTGTGCACAGCAGGTATCAATTCAGGAAAACCGCTCCCCAAGCCCCAGCCAAACACACCACCGCCTCCCAGGGCAAAGAGGGATTGGATGATCTGGTAGCCCCCGCTATCAGAAAACTTCCATGGGTTGAGATATACCGCTATCCTTTCCTGGACGTGTGGAAATATGTGAAACATGAGCCAGGCGCCGGCAGCAAAGAGCAAAACTCCGCTCAAAAGGTAAGAGAGGCGTCCGGTTGCAGCATATACCATTGTCAAAAAGATCGCAAAAAACAGAAGGGCCATCCCGAGGTCGCGCTGGAAGACCAAAAGCAGAAGAGACAGCCCGCATGCCGCCAACAGCGGACCCAGATAAGGCCAGTCGGGAATTAAAAAAGGCCCGAGCCTCCTGGTCCCCCGGGTGAGAATCTCCCGGTTTTCATCGAGGTAGCCTGCCAGAAAGATAACCATAAATATTTTCACCAATTCGGAAGGCTGAAAGCGGAAAGAGCCCAAAGAGAGCCAGCTTCGGGCCCCGCCCGCTTCGGTTCCCAACAATATGGTCAATAAAAGAAAAAGAACCCCAAGGGCCATAAATAAATATTTGTACTCGGTTAACCTTTCATAATGACGCAAGAAAATACGCACAATCCAGAAGGCGGCGATACCTGCCAGGACCCAGTAAGACTGCCGAAGCCCAAAAGCAGGGTTGATCCTGTACAAAAAGATCAGTCCCAGAGATGACAGGATTCCTATCAGCAAAAAAATAAGCGGATCCCCCCCTCCCTTGATAAAAGAAAACAGAGAACCCATGCTGAGAAAAAATGCTACACTCAGTAATACTGCAAAGTGGTGCGGGGAAAGAAATCTATTCAGGTAAAGGGCTATACCCCCTGCGGCGAGGATCAGGCCTGGATAAAGGAACAAAGAAGAGATGCCCCGGTCTTCCCGGATCCGGGAGGGGGGATTGAACCCGAACACCACCCGGCCAATCCGCAGCTTATCCCCGGGTTTGACAGGTGTGGGACCCACAATCCGCTCGCCATTTAAGAAAGTGCCGTTCCTGCTGCCCAAATCCTCCGCCATATAAATCCCGTTTACCTTAAAGATCCTTGCATGTCGTAAAGAAACGTAGGGATCCGGTATGCTGATCGGACAGCCCGGGTCCCTCCCGATAACCGTTTCGTTTTCTACATCCCACTCTCTTCCCACGTTCACCGAAAAGCAGCCAGAAGCAAGTACCGCAAGGGAGTGTTTGGGGTTTTTTACCTTAGTACCGGCGTGTTGTTTCAAGTACAGGAGCAGGGCTATAAAAAAAATGTAAAGCAGCAAGAGAACCACATACCTCAGGGCGAGTATGATCCAGAGCACGGTTCAGCCCCCTTCGATCTGCAGCAAGTTCTCCCCAATCTGAATCTGATCACCGATCTCCACGCTTTTCTGGTCAATCCCGCTTCCGTTAACAAAGGTACCGTTCCTGCTGTTTAAATCGATGAGGTAGAGCTCACCGTGCCGGTATTCCAGAAGAGCGTGCTCGCGAGATGCATTTATATCCGAAAGAACGATGTGATTTGTGCTTTTACGTCCGATCATAAAGGGGCCCTCCCCTTCAAGGGGAAATTTTTTGCCCTGGTCGGGGCCTTGTATTACGGTGAGAATGATCTTTCTCCGTTCCGGAAACTCTTTTTCTTCTTTTCTAAAGATCATGGTATGATCGAAAAACTGAACATCACCGCGCTCCGGCTCGGGAACATTTTCCTCGCTCTTTGGGGCGCATACGGCATTATCCGTTGCAGCATAACTGGAGCGAACCCGGATTTCCCCAATTCCAAGAGTTCGATCTTCTTCGAAAGAAACCCTTGGCCTGCCGATCAAGGTAAATCCCTTTTCAGCCGCTTTATGCCTGATGTGCTCCTCCAGTTCCTGACTGAGCGCAGCTTGCAGGGGCGCGGTTTTCTCAAAATCGTCGGCTCCCAGACTGATTGTAAAAATATTTGGGGCATAGATGCGGGATACGCTGACACGTCTTTGCTGGGCCATTTCCCGGATAAGGGCACGCGCCATTTCAACCGGCTGTACCTGGCGGGATGATTTCAAAAAAATACCTTCCCAAAAGTTGGACAACAGGCGTTCCAGGTCCTGCAAACCCACTGTCTCACCTACCCTTCTCTGTCTTACGCAAGCGTGCTATAAAAAAACCATCGGTTCCGTGCCGGTGCGGCAGCAACTGGAGATAACCGGATCTTGCCGTCCGGCAATCCTCTTCATAAACAAGTGGAAAGGGGATCAGGCCTGTTATATCCTCGAGCTGAAATCCCTCCGTTTCCCTTAAAAATCGGTCAATCACATCCCGATTTTCCTCCGGCTCCGTGGAACAGGTGCTGTACACCAAAACACCGCCTGTCTTCAAAGTGATAGCTGCACCCTTAAGAATTTCTAATTGTTGTTGAGCGTAAAGGGAAAGCTCATCAGGCGCCACCCTCCAGCGCAGGTCCGGGCGCCTCCTGATCACACCGAGTCCGGAGCAGGGTGCATCAACCAGGACATAGTCCGCCTTTCCCCGCAACTCCTGAGGGATCAACCGGGCGTCCAGCAGCTGCCTCTCTATAATAGTAATACCCAACCGTTCAGCCGTTTCGGCAATCAACTGCAGTCGATGTTCATGTACGTCAAGGGCCAAGATTTTTCCTCTATTATTCATAATTTGGGCCAGATGCGTTGTCTTACCCCCAGGACCGCTACAAGAGTCAATAACAAAGGACCCCGCTCTTGGGTTGAGGACGAGAGAGGCAAGCATGGAGCTTTCGTCCTGTACAACAAAATAACCATCCCTAAAAAAGGGTAGCTCTGGCAAAGAAGTTATGTGCGACACTCTTACTCCCTCCGGGATATAGGGACTGGGTGCAGCCTCTATATTATTTTTTTCCAGTTCCCGGCAGAGCTTTTCCGGCGTTGTCCTCAAGGTGTTGCATCGCAAAACGAGAGGCGGTCTCTCATTATTGGCCCTGCACAACGATATTGTTTCCTCTTCCCTAAAGCGCTTCAGCCAGCGCTCCACGAGCCAGCGAGGATGGGAGTATTTGATGCTTATGTGGAGACCGGGGTCTTCTCTTAAAGGTGGATAAACGATCTGATCCCGGTTTCGAACAACACTGCGCAAGATCCCGTTTACAAAGCCGGACAGCCGCTCCAGCCCCCACGCCTTTGCCAGCTTCACCGACTCGTTGCAGGCCGCGGCCGGGGGAATGCGTTCCAGGAAAAGCAACTGGTAGACCCCCATTCGCAGAATATTGCGAACAATATAATTCATCCTGTCGACAGGCAGTTTGCTGTACTGGTTGATCACCCAGTCAAGATTATTCCGCCAGCGTAGGGTACCGTAAACCAGTTCTGTAAGCAAAGCAGTCTCGGAGGGGTTCATCCTGTGCCTGGAGTGAAGCTTCTGCAGAGCAAGGTTGGCGTAAGCCCCTTCCTTTTCTACCGCTAGCAGCACCCGCAGCGAACCGTCCCTGGCCGAATAAACGTGATGGAATAGGTCCTGCTCCTTCAACGGCGATAATCCACCTCAATCAATTAAGTTTAGCCTTTAGACACAGGAACAGATTTTAAAAAGTACAGCACCGCTTCTTCCACCTTCAGAAGATTTACACGGGTATTGAAGCAGGGCCCGTGGGGCCGTTCGTTGAGAATTCCCAGAACAGGCAGCGGGTTGGTATCTTGAATCCCGCTTGCCAGATCTCTTTCACAGGCAATGGCGATAATAGCACGCGGTTTGTAGATCTGCACAAAGCGGCGCGCCAGGGTTCCACCTGTAGCAAAGGAAAGATTTATTCCATACCGGTCCCGCAGCGATAGCAGTTCACTCACCTGGCACTTTCCGCACCTTTTACAATTATCGGCGTGCAGCGTAATTTTGTAGGGGCATTCGGCGTTCTGGAGGCAGTGGGGAGCTAAAACCAGAATCTGGTCTGCAGCGAAGACCTCCCGCCGTGCCCGTACCAGTTGATTATTTACCTCGATAAAGGAGCCCCGTATTCTCTCCTGGCTGATTCCAAGGATTCTCCCCAGCATCAGGGCAACCGGAAATAAAAGATTGAGGGTTACCCGCATAGAATGCCGCAGGGATGGTATTGTCCTGGCGCTCCAGATGGTAAGAACGATACCCGCAATTCCGGAAGAGATCACTCCTAAAATAACAATTATCAACAGGCATACGATTAAAAGAATTATACGATTGATGGGTTGATCCCAGTTGATCATCAGGTAAGTTATAAAAATAAGCAGGATCAGGATCAACCCTACTGCCGCGCTCAGCAAACCTATAAACAGCCGCTTTTTGACGCGCACGGCAACCGCTTACTCTCCCAGCAGGAAACCCCGAAATATTTTATAGCCGCGAACAAATTCTGCTCCGCTCATATGAGAACGGCCGGCCGGTTGTACCTCTGTGATTAAAAGCTGCCCATCACCCGTTTGCATGGTAAAACCCGTCTTGGGATCGGCAGCCACAACCTGACCGGGCCTGAAATGCTCACTAACGCCGTCCTCTGGCCTTGCGCGCCATATTTTGAGATTATTTCCTCTAAACAAAGTATACGCCCCCGGCCGGGGATTCATACCCCTGATCAGGTTGTAGATCCTTTTGGCGCTGCGGGTCCAGTCGATTCTTTCTTCCTCCGCTTTAAGCGGAGGGGCGTAAGTCGCCCGGCTATGGTCCTGGGAAAGGCGCGGCGCTTTCCCCTCTTCGATCAGGGTTAAAGTCTTGAACATGAGAGCAGCCCCTCTTTTCGCTGCGAGGCTTGCAAATTCACCGTAAGTCACATCCTGGCCAATCTCAATTTCTTCCTGCAGGATGATATCTCCGGCGTCCATCTCCTCGTTTAAGTACATTGTGGTGATCCCGGTCCTGGTTTCTCCATTGATAATCGCTCTTTGCATGGGAGCAGCCCCGCGATACGCGGGAAGCAGGGATGGATGAAGATTGATGCATCCCAACGGTGGTGTTTTCAAGGTATGGGAAGAGAGCAACTGGCCATAGGCAACGACAACGATGACGGCAGGTTTTATCTCCCCGCTTGTGAGAAGCTTCGTGAGTTCTCCGGGAGAGCCAGGCTGGTAAACGGGAATTCCCGTTCCCACCACATATTGTTTCACCGGAGGTGCAGCCAGTTTTCGCCCCCTTCCCCGGGGTCGATCGGGCTGTGTGACCACCCCCAGAAGAGGCCATCTACTGTTCCGGAGCATCTCCAAAGTTGGTATTGCAAATTCCGATGTTCCCATAAACAGGATGTCCAATTGGTTCTACGCCCCTCAGGATTCTTTGCTGTCGATGAACCTGATCGCCTTGTCGATAAAGAGAATACCGTCAAGGTGATCGATCTCGTGTTGAAGCGCACGCGCTAATAAGCCGTTGGCTCGAACTTTGACAACTTTTCCAGCACGGTCCAAACCCTTGACCTCTACCTGTTCGGCACGCTTGACCTCTCCGGCCACTCCGGGAATGCTCAGGCAGCCCTCTACCGCAATATCTTCCCCACGACTGCCGATTATTTCAGGATTAACAAGCTCCAGCAGGCCCTCTCCGGCATCCACCACGATAACCCGTTTGGAAATACCGATCTGGGGAGCAGCCAAACCCACCCCCTTTGCAGCATACATGGTATCGGCCAGGTTATCCAGCAGCTTGAGGATGTTCTTGTTAATCTCAGGAACTGGGCGTGCCTTTTCGCGCAGCACCTGATCCCCCAGCTCCACAATTCTGTAAACCGCCATAACTTTTCAGACACCTCGCAGCGCAAAATCAAATGCAATTTATTAAAATCCATAAGGATCAACTTCAATACCAATTATAACATTAGTTTTTTTCCGGTAGCCCTGAATGCATGCACGAAGCTTACCGTGAATGCCGCTACAATCCCCCTTCAGTATTAGCTGCCACCTGAAGCGGTTTTTCACACGCCGGACAGGAGATTGAGCAGGTCCCAGGACGGTCAGGTTCTCGTTTTGAAAGATACTTCGCAGGTCCTCCGCCAGGGCAGCCGCCAGGGAGGCCACCTCCTGCTCCTTTTCTCCGGTAAGGCGCAAGCGTATTAAATCCCCAAAAGGGGGATACCCGAGAAATTCCCGGGCCCGGGCCTCCTCCTTGTAGAACACATTATAGTCATTGCTGCAGGCTGCCACAATACTATAATGGTCAGGGAAATAAGTCTGTACAACAACCTCTCCAGGTAACTGACCACGGCCGGCCCGGCCGGCAACCTGGGCAAGCAGTTGATAGGTTCTCTCCGCAGCCCGGTAATCGGGAAGATTCAGGGCCAGATCCGCATTTAATACTCCTACCAGGGTTACACAGGGGAAATCATGACCCTTTGCCACCATCTGGGTACCAAGCAGGATGTCGGTTTCTCTTCTTGCAAATTCACCTAATATTCTGGAAAAAGATCCTCTTTTTCGGGTTGTATCAAAATCAAGCCGCTGCAGGCTTGCACCGGGATACAACCTTCTGATTTCCTGTTCGACCCTTTGGATCCCCGTTCCCAGAAAAGATAGCCTCTTTGAACCCCCACACCAGGGACAGTGGTCCGGCAGGGAAGTCTTATAGTTGCAATAATGGCACTGCAGGCTTCGGGTAGCTTGATGATAAACAAGAGATATGGAGCAGTGTTTACACCTTAACACATAGCCGCACTCAGAACAGAAGACGAGTGGTGCATACCCCCGGCGATTGAGAAACAGGATCACCTGTTCCTTTCGTTCCAGGCGGAGCGCAATCTGCTCACGTAAATACCGGCTTATTAAACCAGAACCCCCTCCTTGTTGTTCAGATCTGAGATCAATAACAGTGATCCGGGGCAACTCACGTCCTGAAGGTCTCTGGTGCATGGTCAACATCCGGTAATGGCCCTTGACGGCATGCGTAAAGCTTTCCAGGGAGGGAGTGGCACTCCCCAGCACAAGGACCGCCCTGTTGTAACGGGCGCGCTGACAGGCAACGTCACGGGCATGGTAGTAAGGCTGCTCCTGCTGTTTGTAAGAGGGATCGTGCTCTTCATCAACGACAATCAGACCTAAGTTCTGAAAGGGAGCAAAAACCGCCGATCGGGGGCCGATGAGTATTTTCACTCTCCCCAACTTGATATCCTCATAAATCCGGTATTTTTCGCAATGTCCCTGCCGGCTATGCCAGATCGCCACCTGATCCCCAAGGACGCTTCGAAACCATGCCTCCGCCTGGGGAGTAAGGGCGATTTCGGGTACCAGGTAGAGCACCTGGCGGTTCATGGACACAGCAGTGGCCGCCGCCCGCAGGTAGACCTCGGTTTTCCCGCTACCGGTAACCCCGTGCAGCAAAAATTGTTTAAAACAGCCGGCTTGAAGAGCAAACTCAATCTCACGCAAAGCTTTAAGCTGTTCCCCTGAAAGTACAAGCCGTTGCGGGCGGGTAAAGGTAAGCGTATTTTGACCGGTCTGTGTTTTTAAATTCCTCAAAGGCTTTGCTGGTGGGGTCATCAGTTTTAATATTTCAGCCAGAGGCTGCACGTAATAATCCGCCATCCAGCGCCCGATCGTTAAGAGTTCAGGAGTCAAACCGGGATCGGAACTAACCGAAAGGATCTCCTTTAGATGAATTCCGCTCGGAGGTTCACTGTACCCGATGATCCATCCATCAACGATGAGGGACCCAAAAGGGACTACCACCCGGGTTCCAATTTCCGGTTTAGGCAAATGGGGAGGAACCCGATAGTAGAAAAAATGATCAAGAGAAGGATGGTTGATATCAACAGTTACTTCTGCACAAGCTTCCCCCACTGAAATTTCCTCCAGCAACTCTCAATACTTCTAATCTTCTCAATTCCCTATTATAACAGGGAAAAAAGGCTGCACAAACGCAGCCTTCGCCAGTGGCAAAAAGTTAGAAATTAAGCAGGAATAAGATTATTACCTTGCCAGAGTTGCCGCTTCTTTTCGGAGGTATTCGGCCCGGTCTGCCTTCTCCCAGGGAAGATCGAGATCCGAACGCCCAAAATGTCCATAGGCGGCGGTTTGCTTGTAGATAGGACGGCGCAAATCCAACGCCTTGATAATAGAGGAAGGTTTAAAATCAAATATCTCCTTAATCAATCGGCAGATAGCATCGTCAGGAATTACTCCCGTCCCAAAGGTATCCACTGAAATTGAAATCGGGTTGGCAACACCGATGGCATAGGCAAACTGCACTTCGCAACGCCGGGCCAATCCCGCAGCTACAATGTTTTTGGCAACATACCTGGCAAAATAGGATGCGGAGCGGTCGACTTTGGTGGGATCCTTTCCGGAAAAAGCCCCCCCGCCATGCCGCGCCATACCTCCATATGTATCGACGATGATCTTACGGCCGGTCAATCCCGTATCTCCTTGAGGCCCACCGATGACGAAACGGCCTGTGGGATTGACATAGAAACGCGTTCTCTGATCGATGTATTCGGGTGGAATGGTGGTTTTAATCACCTGCTCGATAATATCCTGCTTGATCCGCTCCAGCGGCACATCCGGTCTATGCTGAGCCGATACGACAACCGCATCCACCCGCACTGGCCTGTCATCCTCGTATTCCACGGTTACCTGGGTTTTCCCATCCGGACGAAGATAAGGCAGAATCCGCTTTTTACGCACTTCGGCCAGCCGCCGGGCAAGGTTGTGAGCAAGGTTGATCGGCATGGGCATCAAATCGGGAGTCTCATCGGTGGCGTAACCAAACATCATCCCCTGGTCCCCTGCTCCCAGCTCCTGCGACTGAATTTCACCCGTTTTAACTTCAAAGGCGCTGTCTACACCCAGGGCAATATCAGGAGATTGCTCCTCTATGGAGGTGATGACGGCACAAGTGTCACAATCAAAGCCGTATTTTGCCCTGGTATAGCCGATTCCCCTGATGGTTTCTCTAACAATCCGCGGAATGTCGATATAGCATTCGGTGGTGATCTGCCCGGCAACAAGAACAAGGCCGGTCGCTACCAGGGTTTCACAGGCAACACGAGCCAAATTGTCCTTTTCATAAATAGCATCCAGAATAGCATCAGAGATCTGGTCAGCGATCTTATCGGGATGCCCCTCTGTCACCGATTCGGAAGTAAATAAACGCCTCGCCAAAACCTCACACCATCCTTTTCTTCGTTAGCTTTATGACTTCATCAATAATCACACGCGCTAACTCTCTTTTTGTCATTTTGGGAAGCTTTACGGCCGTTCCGTCGGGAAAAAGCAGTGTTGCCACATTGGTGTCCACCCCAAAACCGGCACCTTCTTCGGTCAGGTCATTGGCAACAAGGAGATCGAGGTTTTTCCGGGTTAATTTAGCCTTAGCGTTTTCCAAAATATTCTCTGTCTCCGCTGCAAAGCCGACCAGAACCTGCTCTCTTTTATTGTCACCGAGATACTGAAGAATGTCCGGGGTACGCTCCAACTCAAGGGTCACAACGGCCTTATCTTTTTTAATTTTTTCAGCGGCCCTTTGTCTCGGCCTGAAATCGGCTACGGCTGCAGCCTTGATGACAACATCTGCAGTGTCGAAATGTTTTATCACAGCATCGAACATTTCCTGGGCGGTTTCGACCGGTATCAGATCTACCCCCGCAGGCGGCTCTAGATGGCAGGGGCCGCTCACCAGTGTGACCCGGGCTCCCCGTTCTCTTGCCTCCTGTGCGATGGCATAACCCATCTTTCCGGAACTGTAGTTGGACAAAAAGCGCACAGGATCGATCGGTTCCCGGGTCGGGCCTGCCGTCACGAGGACATGTTTCCCCCTCAACTCATTTTTGGTAGAAAAAATCCTCTCAACGGTGGAAACAATTTCCTCCAAATTAGCAAGCCTTCCCCTTCCCGTCATGCCGCAGGCCAACCTGCCTTCCTCCGGCTCCACGAAAAAGTACCCCTGTTCCTTTAAAAATTGCATCGATTTTTGAAAAATAGGGTTTTCGTACATTTCCACGTTCATGGCCGGAGCGATCACTACCGGAGCCCTCGTGGCAAGCAGTGTTGCCGAAAGAAGGTCGTCCGCCAGACCTGCTGCCAGTTTTGCAATAAAATTTGCCGTGGCAGGTGCTATCAATACCACATCGGCACGTTGAGCAAGACTGATATGCCCGATTTCCCAACTCTGGGGCGAATCAAACATTTCAACATAAACAGAATGCTGTGAAAGAGTCTGCAGCGTAAGCGGAGTCACAAATTTCGTGGCGGCCTTTGTCATGATCACATAAACTTCATATCCCTTTTTAACAAGCATGCTGGTCAATTCAGCTGCTTTATATGCGGCAATGCTGCCCGTGATTCCGAGGACAATGCTTTTCTTCATTTTATCTTCAGCTTGGGCCGCTCAATCTGGAGTTTCCCCTGGGCAATCTCCTCAAGGGCAATACTCACAGGTTTTAATGAATTTCCTTCTCCTTCGGCCTGGTCAACTTCCGTTAGCCTGCGGGCCCGCTTCGCTGCCGCCACTACCAGTTCATATTTGCTTTCTACTTTTTTTATTAAGACATCAAGGCTTGGCTGTTGCAATTGAATTCCTCCCTTCACCAGCTCCTGCGGGCTTTTTCTTGCCTGATTATTTCCATCATTTCTTCCAAAGCCCTTTCCTGCTGATCATTAACAACCACATAATCATAATCGGAGGCAGCCTTAAGTTCTTGATTCGCAGAACTTAAGCGTTTCCTGATCGCCTCCTGCGAGTCGGTACCTCGTTTGGTAATTCGGGCACCAAGCTCTTCTAAGGACGGTGGCCTAATAAAAATTAAAACTGCATCCGGAAACAGCTTCTTTACCTGGTTCGCTCCCTGGATATCCAGTTCCAGCAAAACGTCTTTTCCGTATTGCAGGCTGTCTTTTACGTAGGAGATGGGTGTTCCGTAATAATTATCGTAAACCTTGGCCCACTCGAGAAATTCACCTCTTTTGATTTTATCCAAAAATTCATCGGTAGACACGAAAAAATAATCCACCCCGTTTCTTTCACCTGGACGGGGAGGGCGCGTTGTCACCGATACCGAATAAGCCAGATCAGGAAGTCGTTGCCGCAATAAAGTGCATAAAGTACCTTTTCCTGAACCTGATGGTCCAGATACTACGATGAGAAGTGGTTTTGCGGTCAATTCCGCCCTGTCCTCCTGTTGTCCGATTATTCCTCCAGCTGCTGGGATGGTTCCTTGACAGAGAGACGATTTGCTACAGTCTCAGGCTGCACAGCGGAAAGAATCACGTGATCACTATCCGTGATGATCACGGCTCTTGTCCGTCTTCCATAGGTTGCGTCGATCAACATTCCCCGGTCCCGGGCTTCCTGAATGATCCGCTTGATCGGAGCCGACTCCGGACTGACAATTGCCACGATCCGGTTAGCGGAGACAATATTGCCAAAACCGATGTTAATCAATTTTATTTCCATAATAACCTCCCTCTAGTTAACTCCTCACAGCTATTCCACGTTTTGTACCTGCTCCCGCATTTTTTCCAGCTCACTCTTGACCTCAACTACCAAAGGCGAAATAACGAGGTCCGCCGCCTTTGATCCGATGGTATTAATTTCCCGGTTCATCTCCTGGATTAAGAATTCTATCCTTCTTCCAACCGGCTCGGTAGAGTGCAGCATCTCTGCCAGTTGCTCAAGATGGCTTGACAACCGCACAATTTCTTCCGTGATGCTGCTTCTCTCGGCATACAGGACGACCTCGCTCAGAAGCCGCGCTTCATCAATTTCCGCATCCTCCAGCAAGGCCTGGAGTCGACTTTTCAAGCGGTTCATCAACTCTTGACTTAAAACAGGTATTCTTTGTTCAATCGTTGACAGGATCCCTGATATGCGGGTTTTGCGCTCTGTAAAATCCTCGAATATTCTTTTACCTTCCCGCACCCGCATGGAAACAAGCTGCTCCAAGGCTTCGTTTAAGGCCTTTTGCAATACCGCCCACGCTTTTTCAAGGTCCTCTTCCTGTTCTTCAACAACTATTACCTCCGGAAACTGAGCAAGCTGGATAACATTCAATTGGAAATCAATATTAAGCATTTCCGCCAATTCCCTTAAGCAATTATAATACGCAATAACCAAATCTTTGTCAAGCTTAACGTTACGTTTTTTCTCACCCTCATCCTCAATATTAACATATACTTCCAAATGCCCCCTGACCACTCTTTTCTGGATCTCTTGCTTGATCCGCTCCTCTAAGGAGATGTACGGCCGCGGTATTCTTACCATTATTTCGCAAAAACGGTGGTTCACACTGCGAATCTCAATGCTCACCTTGAGACCTGCTTCTACAGCTTTACCGCTTCCAAAGCCAGTCATACTCTTCAACACAAAGGCGCCCGGCCATACCAACGACGTCTAAAGCGTTGGAGGCCAGGCTTTCAACTCCTTCCCAAGCGTAATCTGACATATTACCAGAGCCTACCGAAAGCGTTCTTGATCCTGGTAAAGGCCTCTGCGATCCGTTCTTTATCAACCGTCAAGGCGATCCGGAAATACCCCTCGCCATGCTCTCCATAACCAATCCCCGGTGTAATGACAACCCCTGCTCTTTCCAATACCAGTTCTGCGAACTGCGTCGAGGTGTAACCATGAGGAACCTGAATCCACATATAGATAGTGGCCTTTGGTAATGTGCCGTTCCAGCCTATGCTGCGCAGCCCCTCTACGGCAACGTCCCGCCTTTCCTGATAAACAGTCCTCATCCTCTCAATACACCCCTGTGGGCCTTCCAGCGCAGCGATCCCGGCATATTGAATTGCCTGAAAGACACCGGAATCCAGGTTTGATTTAAGCGTTCCCAGCGCTTTGATTATTTCCGGATTCCCGGCTGCCCATCCCAACCGCCAGCCCGTCATGTTATAAGTCTTCGATAAAGAGTGAAATTCAATACCGACATCTTTCGCACCCTGAACCTCTAAGAAGCTTGGAGCAGCATAACCGTCAAAGGTGATTTCGGAATAGGCGGCGTCATGACAGACAATTATATCATAGGCCCGGGCAAAGCTTACTACTTCTTCGTAGAATTTCTTGTCGGCTACTGCCCCTGTCGGGTTGTTCGGATAATTGATGAAGAGCAGCTTGGCCTTTCGGGCAACGTCCGACGGTACCAAACTCAAATCAAGGAGAAAGCCCTTATCCTCGTCGAGCGGGAGGAAATAGTTCTGGGCCCCGGCCAGCGACGCTCCTATGGAATAAACAGGATACCCGGGATCTGGTACCAGAGCGTAATCACCTTCCTGGAGATAGCAGAAAGAAATGTGCCCGATACCCTCCTTGGAACCGATCAAAGTAACAATCTCGCTATTTGGGTCGAGGGTTACACCGAATCTTGCTTGATACCATTTTGCCACGGCAGTCCTAAATGAAAGAAGACCCGTCGAAGTAGGATAACGGTGGTTTTCGGGATTGTACGCCTGTTTTACAAGAACCTCGACAATATGCTCAGGTGTCGGCAGATCCGGGTCACCAATTCCCAGGCTGATTACATCAACCCCCTTAGTTTTGGCTTCCTCAATTTTTTGCTCAATTCTGGCAAACAAATAAGGCGGCAATGTTGCCAGGCGATTTGCAACTTTCATGCAGAACCTCAACTCCTTTGATGATGATTTAAAAAGCTCTCACTCAATCTTCCTTCAAATACTTCTTCCGCCGGACCTGTCATGTAAACATGATTGTTGGCTGCCCACTCCACAAGAAGCCGCCCGCCGGGCAGATTTACCTGTACCCTCCGGTCTAGCCTGCCTGTCAGAACGCCTCCCACCACCGCGGCGCAGGTACCCGTCCCACAGGCCAGGGTCTCTCCAACTCCTCGCTCCCAAACCCGGAGATTAATCTCTTCCGGAGTCTTGACTTCGATAAACTCCACATTGGTCTGGTTTGGAAAGATCTCATGATGTTCCAGGCGCGGTCCCAGGGTTTTTACAGGAGCATTCGATACGTTGGGAACAAAAAGCAGACAATGCGGGTTTCCCATAGAAACGGCAGTAAACTTAAAACTTTCGTCTCCCACGGTAATATCTTCTTCGATTACCCTTGCACCATCATAACCTGCAACGGGAATCGCATCCCCGGTTAAGATGGGCTCTCCCATATCTACTTTTACGGCGACGACTTTTTCACCGTCCATGATGATTTCCGGCAGCTTGATGCCCGACCTGGTGTTTATCTCGAAGGACCTGTCTTTAACAAGGCCGCGTTCATAAACATACCTTGCAACGCAGCGGATAGCGTTGCCGCACATTTCGGCTTCCGAACCGTCGGCGTTGAAGATGCGCATATTCAAAAGACCCTGCTCTTGAAATACGAGCACAAGGCCGTCCCCACCCACACCAAAGTTCCGGTCACAGATCCTTCTAGCAAAACCGGACAGCTGATCCTCAGCTATAAAGCCGGGATCCTCTTCTATCAGAATGAAATCATTCCCCAATCCATGCCACTTGGTAAAATGCATGATTCTTCTCCACTACCTCTCCACCCAGTTCCCGTTTCAGCGGAGATAAAAACATCGGTACCCACCTGTTACTAGATTAACCTATAATAACTGAAACAGCAAGAAGGAGAAAAAACATGGCAGACCTTCACGTCACTTCCGGTGACACCAGCAGAGGATGAAATCTGGTTATCCTTGCGCTTGCTCCCGGACTCCGGTTGAACTCGCTTATAACGCGTCGCAGACCTTACCACAACCTCCAGAACTCCATGAATGGAACGAGCATTTATTAAGAAATCCTTAGCAAATATTTAGGTTAAACAGAAGGATATGCCATTCAATAACGGCTTTTAAAGAAAGAAAGATTATTGTTACAATATTAAGGGATGAGCCCGAGCAACAGTGGTATGTAACAAACAAGTAGCCTGGGACTTGACCCTCTAAAAAGAAAAAAGAAAGGTGGAATCAGTATGGAGAGGTCCAAACATATCGCAGTAGCGGGCAAAGGGGGAACAGGAAAGACCACCACTGCAGCCCTTCTGATCAGGTATCTGATTGAGAATAAAAAAGGATCGATTCTTGCAGTGGATGCCGATCCCAATTCAAACTTAAATGAAGCTCTGGGGGTCAAAGTAGAAAATACTATCTCCAATATTCTGGTGGATGTTAAAAAGAATAACGTCCCGACAGGTATGACCAAGCAAACTTATTTGGAACTGAAGTTACACCAGTCTCTAACCGAAACAAAATACTACGATCTGCTGGTCATGGGGGGACCACAAGGGCCCGGCTGCTATTGCTTCCCCACAGAACTACTGAAAAAACACATCGACGTTTTGGACAACAATTATGATTATATGGTCATCGACAACGAAGCGGGGATGGAACACATCAGCCGCGAGACCATTGAAAACGTCGATATCCTTCTGTTAATATCCGACCCTACCGCTAAGGGTGTACGCACGGTCGGCAGAATCTACGAGCTTGCAAAGTCATTGAAAATCAATATCGGTGAGGCATACATCATCATCACCAAAACAGAGGACGCCTCAGACCTGCAGAATGAAATTGATGCCACCGGGCTCAAGCTATTAGGGGTTGTTCCCAACGACCCACTTGTAGCCGAATACGATCTGAAAGGAAAGCCCCTGATGGACCTCCCCGAGGATAGCCCGGCAGTACGGGCAACCCGGGAAATCTTCGGGAAGCTAAAGCTTTAAAACCGGAACCGTAATCCAGAGGGAGGACCCTTTAAGAGGAACACATTATGTCACCGGACGGGATCACTATTCACCTGATAACCAAGGAACTCCAGGCATTGCTTAACGGGAGGGTGGAGCGCGTCTACCAACCGGAGCAGCACGAAATTCTCCTCATAATTCGCTGCTCCGGTCAAAACTTTCGTTTGCTTTTATCGGCGCAAGCCGAAAGCGCCAGAATTCACCTAACCACCCGGGAAAAAGCCAATCCCCCTGCTCCACCCCTGTTCTGCCTCCTCCTGAGAAAATACCTGGAGGGCAGCCGCCTGCTGCGCATCGAACAGGTTGGCCTCGACAGGGTCGTTCACCTGACCTTTTCCAGGCTTGATGAGAGCGGGGAGTTCAAGGAGATCGCTTTTATCAGCGAAATCATGGGTAAACACAGCAACCTGATCCTGCTGGATCCCCAATCCGGTGTCATAATCGACGGCATCAGGCGCTATTCCCAGGCCTTAAGCAGGTACCGGGAAGTGTTGCCGGGACGGCCCTACCTTCCCCCTCCCGGTCAACAAAAAGAGCACCCGGCGGATTTGAATTTGGAAAAGTTTATCAGGATCATCCTCCAGGATCCTCTCGATAAAACCCTGGAAGAAGCCGTTTTCCACAAGATAGCAGGAATCGGACCGGAACTGGTGCGGGAGGCCCTCTACCGGGCGAACCTGGAACCGCAGCTGCGCCTTGAATACTGCGGTGAATACGAACTGCGCAGCCTCTGGGATTCCATACGGCAGATTCTCTCCCCTCTGCTGGAGGGCGAACCCATCCCGACAATCGTGTACGACGGGAAACGCCCGGTCTGCTATGCACCGGTGGTGTTAACCCAGTACCGCGGGCTTAATCTTCAGAAATGCAAAACGGTCAATCAGATGCTGGATGAGTTTTATGCGGCCCGCAGTGCCATCACCAGGTTTCAACAACTTCAAATCCATCTCCTCGGCATACTCAAACGTGAAATGGGGCGCTGCACAAAAAAACTGGTTCTACAGCAGCAGGCCGAAGCAGAAGCAAAACAGGCCGATGCTTACCGGATCCAGGGAGAAATGCTCCTGGCCCATCTCCACCTGGTCAGGCCGGGACAAAGGGAAGTATTTGTTCCAAACCTTTACGAGCCGGATACCCCTCTTCTCCAGATCGAACTGGACCCGTCACTTTCACCGGCACAAAATGCCCAAAGATTGTTTAAAAGGTACGATAAGGCACGGGATTCCCTGAAAGCCATAAAAAAACAGGTCGAGCTTACCACGGAGGAACTCAACTACCTGGCAAGCGTTAAAACCGCCCTTGACCAGGCGGAAACCCTCACCGAGCTAAACGAGATCAAATCCGAACTGGAAGAGACGGGATATCTTAAACTCAAAGACACCGGTAAAACAAAGGTACCGGCTAAGAAAAATCCACCACAGGTTGTACGGTTGACCTCCCGTGATGGGCTGGAAATACTGATCGGAAAAAATAACAGGCAGAACGATTATCTGACAATGCGTCTGGCCAAAGACAATGACCTGTGGCTGCACGTCAAAGAGGCGGCGGGAGCTCACGTAATCGTTAAAGCCAAACCGGGCGGTGAAATTCCTTCGACCACCCTGGAAGAGGCGGCTCAAATCGCGGCTTATTTCAGTGAAGCACGCCACTCATCCAAGGTTCCCGTGGACTACACAAGGCGGAAAAACGTCACAAAGCCGCCGAAGGCCCGACCCGGTTTTGTAATCTATAGAGATTACCAGACCATCCTGGTCAACCCGGCCGCACCGGGATCGCCGTCCGAAACCAGGTAGGCAAATCTGCGTCTGGGGACATTGCTACTGTTTATTGGGATTGGGAATCATGTGGTTTCCACCGTAACGGCCGTGCAGGAACCCGACTCTATCGGCGGAGATCCCTTCCTTTCGCCTTCCCACCACCCTGCGCACGAAATTCTCCGTCTTGTTCTCCTGCAGCTCCCCTAACTCTTTTGCCGTCTCATAATCAAACGGGTAATTTTCATTATTTTTCTTTCGGGTCACCACTATCACCCCTACCCTTTTTTATTAATTTCGGTCCCGTTCCTCTTTCTTAATCATGTTACTTTGAGGAACTATAACCTGCCTCTACCTTCCCCTGTCGGCTACCCGGTTTCACCAGAGAAAGGCCCTCCCTGCAAAGGGGGCAGCTTTCAGGTGAGTAGGTGGCGATTTCCAACCGCAACAGGGCATGAAAGGGCACCTTAAAATCCAGTGTTCCCGTATGGCGGTCGACCAGGGCGCCGATCCCCACCACTTCGGCACCATAGCCTTCTACTACTTGTATGACCTCCCGGGTGGAGCTTCCCGTCGTAACGACGTCTTCCACTACCAGCACCCTTTCACCTTGCTCGACGGTAAAACCCCGGCGCAGGGTCATAGCCCCCTGCTCCCTTTCGGTAAAGAGCGCTCTGGCCTTAAGCCAGCGGGCTACCTCCTGGGCGACCAGTATGCCACCCAGCGCCGGCCCCACAACAACATCCACCTGGAGATCTTGAAAACAGGCGGCAAGGTCGGCACCCAGATCTGTGGCAAGCTCCGGGTACTGGAGCACCTTCGCACACTGAATGTAGCGGTTGCTGTGAAGCCCGGAGGTCAGCAGAAAGTGTCCCTCCAGCAAAGCGCCGCAATCATGAAATATTTTCATTATTTCTCGTTCTTTCATTCCTCAGCATCCTCCATTTCTCTGATAATCTCCCGGGCAGCCTGAAGGGGATCGGCAGCTTTTACAATCGGCCGCCCCACCACCAGGTAGTCGGCACCCGCCCTCAATGCCGCGGCCGGTGTGCTGATCCTGATCTGATCGTCCGGAACCGCTCCCGCCGGGCGTATGCCCGGTGATACAATCAAGAAATCCTTGCCGCAGCGGGCACGGATCGCAGACACCTCCCTCGGTGAAGCGACAACTCCGGAAAGCCCGCATTCCCGGGCAAGCTCCGCCCAGAAGAGCACCTGGTCGAGGGGAGAGCGGTCAATGCCGATTTCCGATCTCAACTCTTCCGTTCCGAGACTGGTGAGGACGGTAACCCCCAGCACCTTTGGAATACCCCCCGGTCCCGCCTCCTCCTGCACGGCCTCCACCACCGCCTTGAGCATTTCCCTTCCGCCAGCGATGTGTACGTTGAACATATAAACGCCCATCCGGACGGCCGCTCGCGCCGCCTGGGCCGCCGTCCTGGGAATGTCGTGAAACTTGAGGTCGAGGAAAACCCTTCCCCCCATTTCCTGAACCGCTTTCACAAAGCCGGGACCGTAAAGGCAAAAAGGCTCCAACCCCACTTTGAACATTCCCACGGATCCCCGTAACTGTTCCACAAGCTGCCGGGCCTTCCCGGCATCATCAACGTCGAGCGCAACAATCAACCTGTCCTTGAAACCCATAACAATCCGCTCCGTTATTTGTTTTTCCAGGCAGTTCCGATAAGTTTCTGCCAGTCATTAATTCCATTTTCTTCGCAATAGTGCTCCAGATAAGAAATGATTTTCATCGCCGCCAGGGGATCGCGAAAGTGCGCCGACCCTACCGCAACCGCCGTGGCCCCGGCCAGGATGAATTCGAGGGCGTCTTCCCCCCGGCAGATTCCTCCCATACCGATAACAGGAACATCCACCGCCTGGGATACCTGCCAGACCGCCCGCACCGCAACCGGACGGATGGCGGGGCCGGAAAGCCCTCCCAGCACATTCCCCAATACCGGCCTGCGTGATTTAATATCGATGGCCATCCCGAGCAGAGTGTTTATCAGCGAAAGAGCATCGGCGCCGGCATCTGTGACCGCCCGGGCGAGGGCCACAATATCGGTGACATTGGGGGTCAACTTGACGATCACCGGGAGACTTGTTGACTCAACCACCGCCTCAACCACCTCGGCCGCCAGTTCCGGCACGGTTCCCAGGGCCATCCCGCCACTTTTGACATTGGGGCAGGAGATATTTATTTCCAGCCCATCAACCCCCGTCCCTGTGAGGCGCTCAGCTATCTCCACGAATTCCTCTTTGGTGAATCCGGCGATATTGGCGATCACGGGAACACCGTATCCTTTCATCACAGGCAGGATTTCGTGAATGAAGGCATCCACACCGGGGTTCTGAAGACCTACGGCGTTCAGCAGCCCCGCAGGAGTTTCGCAGATCCGGGGCGGCTTATTTCCCTGCCAGGGCTTTAGAGTAATCCCCTTGGTAACGAGGGCTCCCAGACGCCCCACATCAAACAGGGGTGAATACTCCTCTCCGCAGCCGAAGGTCCCGGAGGCGACCAGGACCGGATTTTGCATCCTGATTCCGGCAACTTCAACCGAAAGGTCAATCATCCAGAATCACCTCTCCGGCATCGAAGACGGGGCCCTCCCTGCAGACCCGCAGGTATCCGGAGGAGGATGCCGAACGGCAAGCACAACCCAGGCATGCACCGAGACCGCAGGCCATCCTTTCCTCGACGGAGATCTGGGCAGGAATCCCGGTCCGGGCACTGATCTCCTGAACGGCTTTGAGAACTACCCGGGGGCCGCAGGCATAAATGGTATCCCACCCGCCCCTATTGATTTCTTCCTGTAAAAGATCAAGGATCGTCCCCTTTTTGGGAGTGCTTCCGTCTTCCGTGACGGTCCTAACGGTTCCGAACCGCTCAAAGGCATCGGCCCGCAGAATGCCGGTCCTTGTGGGCGCACCCAGCAAAACCGTGAGGCTCCATGCCTGCCGGGAGAGTCTTTCCGCCAAAAAAAGCAGGGGAGCCGCCCCCAGACCTGCACCCACCAGCAGCCCTCTTTTACCGCGATCCGAATGGCGGAACCCGCGACCCAGGGGCCCCAGTACGGGGATCACGTCACCCCTGCGACGCTCCGCAAGCCATTGAGTTCCGCTCCCCTTCACCCGGTAGAGAAAACTCACCTTCCCCCGCTTCACGTCAACCCGGTGAAAGCTTAAAGGGCGGCGCAAAAAAGGGTCGTAACCGGTGCCGCAACCCAGCAAGGCAAACTGGCCCGGGGAAGCAGCCCGGGCCAGCCCGGGAGAAGAGACGGTTAGAAGACGGCAACCCGGTGCCACAGCAACCTGTTCAAGAACCCTGGCAGCATAATCAGAAAGTTGCGCATCTGCTCTACATTCAGTTCCCATAATTTACCTCCCATACTCGTCCAGAGCTACCAGTGAGGTCTCTTTTCCACTCTGCAAAAAGGAGATCACTTCCAGAAGGGCCTGCGCCGTATCCAGGGAAGTGAGACAGGGGATGCCGTGTTCGACGGCGGCGCGCCGGATCTGGAATCCGTCCCTAACCGGTTCCCGCCCTTCATTGTAGGTATTGATCACAAAATTGACCTTCCCGGATCTGATCAGGTCGACCACGTGAGGAGAGCCCCCGGCAATCTTGTTGACCTCCGCCACCTCAATCCCGTTGTTACTCAGGAAGCGGGCGGTCCCCCGGGTTGCGTAGAATTTCAACCCCAGCCCGGCCAGACCGCGCACCACCGGCAAAGCGGCATTTTTATCCCGATCGGCAATGGTAAGGAGCACCGCTCCTGAACGGGGGACGGAACAACCGGCAGCAAGCAACCCCTTGTAGAGAGCCTGGGAAACGGAGCGGTCGACCCCCATTACCTCCCCTGTGGACTTCATTTCGGGGCCCAGGAAGGTATCCACTCCTGTCAGCTTTCCGAAAGAGAAAACCGGCACCTTTACGGCAACAAAAGAGTTCCGCTGCGCAAGCCCCCCGCTGTAACCCAGTTCCCGCAGTGTTCTTCCGAGCATGATCTTTGTCGCCAAGCGTACCATGGGAATCCCGGTGATCTTGCTTAAATAAGGAACCGTGCGGCTGGCACGGGGGTTGACTTCGATGACGTAAACCTCGTCATTGTAGTATACGTACTGGATGTTGAGAATACCCCTTACCTGGAGTGCCCGCGCTATCTTACAGGTATCCTCTACGATCCTGTCCTGAACACCTTGGGGAAGCCGCGCCGGGTAAACGGCAATGCTGTCACCGGAATGGACACCGGCCCGTTCGATGTGTTCCATAATCCCCGGAATCAGCACGTCCTGCCCGTCGCATACTGCGTCAACCTCGATCTCCTTACCCTGAAAATACTTATCCACGAGGATGGGGTGGTGCTGCGAGACCGCCACCGCGTTTTTCACGTAGTTTATGAGGTCCCCCTCATGGTAAACGATTTCCATCGCCCGACCTCCCAGGACGTAAGAGGGGCGAACCAGCACCGGATATCCGATCTCACGGGCGATTGCCAGCGCCTCCTCAGGGGAGGATGCCCCGCGACCCGGAGGCTTCGGGATATTCAGAAGGGACAAAAGCCTTTCGAACCGCTCCCTGTCTTCGGCTTCGTCGATCTTTTCCACCGCCGTTCCTAAAATTCGGACCCCCGCCCGAGCCAGGGGTTCGGCCAGATTAATGGCGGTCTGGCCGCCGAACTGGACGATCACACCCTCCGGTTGTTCCAGTTCCACCACATGCAACACATCCTCAAGGGTTAACGGCTCAAAGTAGAGCCGATCAGCAGTATCAAAGTCGGTGCTGACCGTTTCCGGATTGTTGTTAATGATTAAAGCCTCAATTCCTTCCTCTCTTAAGGCCCGGACCGAATGCACGGAACAGTAATCAAACTCGATCCCCTGCCCGATCCGGATGGGGCCTGAACCGAGTACGAGTACTTTTCTCTTTGAAGTTGGAATCGCTTCATTCTCAGAGTCATAGGTGGAATAAAAATAGGGAGTTGCCGCTTCAAATTCTGCCGCACAGGTATCCACCATTTTATAAACGGGCTTGATTCCAAAGCCGGTACGGAACTGCCTGATCTCTTCAGGATCAATGCCGGTCAGGCGGCCGATCAGGTCATCACTCATCCCCTTCAGCTTGGCTTGACGAATAAGCGCAGGGGTAAGATCGGCAATGTCCTTAACCTCTGATAATACCTTTGCCAGGTCCGTGATTTCTTTAATCTTCATCAAAAAGAAGCGATCAATACCCGTCAGTTCGGCGATTACGCCAACATCAAATCCTCGCTGCAGGGCATGGGCAACCAAAAACAGCCGGTCGTCCGAAGGAGTGCGAAGCCTCTCTTTTAATTGAACTTCACCGAGTGTTTGATACTCGGGACTGTTCAAGCAAGCGTTAGAAATTTCCAGTGAACGCACGGCTTTCAAGAGGGCACCCTCAAAGGTGCGATCAATTGCCATGACCTCACCTGTCGCCTTCATTTGCGTCCCCAGCGAGCGATCCGCCTCCCTGAATTTATCAAAGGGCCACCGGGGAATCTTTACAACACAGTAATCAAGAGCCGGCTCAAAACAGGCGCTGGTCTTGCCGGTAACGGCGTTTTTAATTTCATCCAGTCTGTATCCCAAGGCGATCTTTGCGGCAACCCGGGCGATCGGGTAACCTGTTGCCTTTGAGGCCAGGGCACTGGAGCGGCTGACCCGCGGATTCACCTCAATTACGTAATAATTGAAACTGCTCGGGTCTAAAGCAAACTGGATGTTGCAGCCACCCTCGACTCCCAGGGCTCTGATGATCTTCAAGGAAGCTGTCCGGAGTAACTGAAACTCGAAATCGCTCAGGGTTTGAGATGGTGCCACTACAATGCTGTCACCGGTATGAATGCCCATGGGATCGATGTTTTCCATGTTGCAGATGGTGATACAATTGCCCGCACCGTCCCGCATGACCTCATACTCAATTTCCTTCCAACCGGCCACACTGCGCTCCACCAGCACCTGACCGATCATGCTCAAGGCCAGCCCCCGGCTCACGGTATCTCGCAGCTCCTTCTCGTTGCCTGCCAGCCCACCCCCTGTGCCTCCAAGGGTGTAGGCAGGGCGGACGACAACCGGGTAGCCCACTTCATTTGCAAAAGCAACGGCGTCTTCGACTGTTTCAACCACAATGCTTTCCGGTACCGGTTCTCCGATCTCATCCAGCATCCTCTTAAAAAGTTGCCGATCCTCCGCCTTTTTGATGGCTTCCAGGGGAGTTCCGAGCAGCGCCACCCCGTATTCTGCCAAAACACCGGCCTCGGCCAACTGTACTGCCAGATTAAGTCCCACCTGCCCTCCCAGTGTCGGCAACAGACCCTGGGGGTGCTCCTTCGCGATCACCCAGGTGAGGAACTCCAGAGTCAAGGGTTCGATGTATATTTTATCGGCCATCTCGGGATCGGTCATGATTGTCGCCGGGTTGCTGTTGATCAGCACCACCTCGATCCCCTCTTCCTTGAGCGCCCGGCAGGCCTGGGTTCCGGCATAATCGAATTCCGCAGCCTGACCGATAATGATCGGCCCCGATCCGATCACCATTACTTTTTTTAATGCTGGATTAAGAGGCATAAGCTCCTCCCCCTCTATTCAATAAAACCATCCTATCTAAGCAAGCATGTTCATAAAATGATCGAAGAGATATCCGGAATCCATGGGGCCAGGTGCTCCCTCCGGGTGAAACTGCACCGAAAAAACCGGAAGCTTGAGGTGGCGAAGCCCTTCTACGGTCCCGTCGTTCAAATTGCGGTGGCTGACCACCACTTCGCTTTCCGGCAGGCTCTTCTCCTCCACGGCGAAGCCGTGGTTTTGGGAGGTGATATATACCCTGCCGGTTTCGCAGTCCCTTACGGGATGGTTGGAGCCTCTGTGCCCGAATTTGAGTTTGTAGGTATCCCCTCCCAGGGCCAGGGCCAGGATCTGGTGGCCGAGGCAGATACCCATAATGGGAACCTTCCCGATCAACTGGCGGACGGTCTCCACGGCATACATGACATCCTTGGGATCACCGGGGCCGTTGGAAAGCACAACACCATCCGGTTGATAGCTCAGAATCTCCTCTCCGGTGGTCCAGGCAGGAACGAGGTACACGGTGCAGTTGCGCCGTACCAGTGAACGCAAGATGTTGGACTTTGCCCCGAAATCAACCACAACAACCCTCGTAGGGCCTTCCCCCCACACTTCCACTTGCCGGGTGGAAACCGCCCGGACGAGATCCTGACCGGAAATGGAAGGGGCGCCCTGCGCCGCCTTTACCAGCTTTTCGGGGTCCTGTTCCCCGGAGGCGATGATCCCCCGCATGGTTCCGTAATTGCGCAATCTCCTGGTTAGGGCCCTGGTGTCGATTCCGGTAAGTCCCGGTATTCCGTATTTCCTGCAGAACTCATCCAGTTTCATCACGGAGCGCCAGTTGCTCGGATAATCGCACAGTTCTTTTACGACAAAGCCCCGCACCCAGGGTTTTTTTGACTCAAAATCGTCGTTGTTGGTACCGTAATTGCCGATCAGGGGATAGGTCAGCACCACGATCTGCCCGCAGTACGAGGGGTCTGTCAGGATTTTCTGGTAGCCGGTCATACCGGTATTGAAAACCACCTCGCCGGAGTGGGCCACATCGCTTCCGAAGGCTTCCCCCTGAAAAACGGTGCCATCCTCCAGGGCAAGATAAGCACGCATCGCCTTAACTCCTTTCACTGCCGGTAAGCTTTCCTTCCGACATGACAATTTTCCCCGCCACAATGGTCAGGACCGGCCACCCCAGCAGCTCCCAACCGTTGAAGGGCGAGTTTTTTCCCTTTGAGACAAAGCTCTCTACCCGAACAGGCTGTTTCAACTGCGGGTTGATCACAGTAAGATTCGCTGCATTTCCCACCTTTACCGAGCGCTCCGGTAACCCCAAAATTTTTGCCGGGTTGCAGGCCATTTTTTGTGCCAACTGCACCGGCGTCAGAATCCCCTTCGCCACCAGCCGGTCCCACATGAGAGAAACCGCTGTTTCCAATCCGGATATCCCGAAAGGAGCGTAGTTATACTCAACATCCTTTTCTTCCAGCGTATGAGGGGCGTGATCGGTGGCAATCACGTCAATCGTCCCATCCCGAAGTCCGGCACAGAGGGCCTCCACATCCTCTGGTGTGCGCAGGGGTGGATTTACCTTTGTGTTTGTATCGAAGGTCATAACCGCTTCATCGGTCAGGCAAAGGTGATGCGGGGTCACTTCTGCCGTCACCCTGACCCCTCGCTGTTTGGCCTCTCTGATCAGCCGCACCGAACCGGCGCTGCTCACGTGGGCGATATGCAGCCGGGCTCCTGTCATCTCGGCCAGTATAATGTCCCTGGCTACGTGAATTTCTTCTGCCGCTCTGGGTATTCCCCGCAGTCCAAGGAGGGTTGATATATAGCCCTCATGCATGATACCGCCGGCGCTCAAGTGAGTATCCTCACAGTGGCTGATGATCAAAAGGTTAAACATGGTGCTGTATTCCATCACACGCCTTAAGACCTCGCTGTTCATCACCGGGTTGCCGTCATCCGAAAGGGCTACAATACCTGCCTCCACCAGATCGCCTATTTCAGCAAGCTCCAGCCCCTTCCGCTCCTTGGTGGCACAGCCCACCGGGTAGACCGGAACAGGCGCAGCTTCCGCCTGCCCTTTGACAAGCTCGATGACAGCCCTGCTGTCAGCCGGCGGCTTCGTGTTTCCCATGGCGACCACTGCGGTAAATCCACCCCGGGCTGCCGCCCTTGTTCCTGTAAGAATCGTCTCTTTCATTTCTTCTCCGGGCTCCCGGAGGTGGCAGTGCATGTCGATGAAGCCGGGGCATATGTAACACCCCTCCACCGGGATCGTTTGGGCGTCCGGAGCCTTGAGGCCGGGCTGGATCGCCGCAATTCTCCCCTCTTCCAGGAGAACATCCGCTTTTTTGATACTATTGCGGTCCGGATCAACAACCAGGCCACCTTTAAGCAGTAAGCACATCCTCTTCCCCCCTCCCCATCAGGAGATAAAGCAGGGCCATGCGCACCGCCACACCGTTCTTCACCTGTTCGTTGATGACGGCATGCGGCCCATCCTGTACCTCCGGGCTGATCTCGATGCCGCGATTAACCGGACCGGGGTGAAGCACCAGCACGTCAGGCTTCGCACAGCGCAGTTTTTCTTCATCCAGACCATATAGCCGGGTGTATTCCCTGATGCTGGGGAACAGGCCCTTCTGCTGGCGTTCCAGTTGAATTCGCAGGACGTTGATCACGTCCACGTCTTTCAGGCCATCTTCCCACCGGTAAAAGACCCTGGCCCCCATTTTGTGAATATCGGGAGGCATTAATGTCGGAGGGCCGATTACCCTCACCTCGGCTCCCATTTTCGTAAGCCCCCAGATATTGGACCGCGCCACCCTGCTGTGGGCAATATCGCCGAGAATGGCCACCTTGAGTCCGCTAAGGCGCCCTTTCTTCTCCCGGATCGTAAACATGTCCAGCAGGGCCTGGGTGGGGTGCTCGTGAGCGCCGTCACCCGCATTGATGACCCGGGCCTTGACGTAACGAGAAAGCAGGTGAGGAGCACCCGCTGCGGCATGCCTGATGATAATGACATCGATACCCATCATTTCAATGGTTTTGGCAGTATCCCTCAGACTTTCTCCTTTCTGGACACTGCTCGTGGCTACAGCAATGCTTGCCGTATCCGCACCCAGATACTTGGCAGCGAGCTCAAAGGAAGTGCGCGTGCGTGTGCTGGGTTCGTAAAACAGGGTCACCACAGAATGCCCGCGCAGTGTCGGGACTTTCTTAAGCTCCCGTCCCAGGATCTCCTTCATCGGCTCAGCAGTATCCAGGATCAACTCTATTTCCTCAGCACTTAAATCCTGCAGCCCCAGGATATCCTTGCGCTTAAAATCCATAAACCTCTACCCTCCTCGCATCAAAAAACCTCTTTGCCGGCCATTGCGGAGGCCAACAAAGAGGTTGCTTTCCTTACATTCCCCTTGCCAGCCTCTCAGGACCAGTTTAAAGGGTGTTTTTCTGTTATTCTGCTTCCTCGATCACCACCTTATCTATTCCATCAACCTCCTGGAGCAGAACCGATATGGTTTCTCTTCGGGAGGTCGGTACGTTTTTTCCGACGAAGTCTGCCCGTATTGGCAGTTCACGGTGTCCACGATCTATTAAAACCGCCAGCTGGATCAGCTTTGGACGCCCCAAATCCATGATGGCATCCAGGGCGGCTCTTACCGTTCTTCCTGTATAGAGAACATCGTCCACCAGAACAACCTTTTTATCAGTTACGCTAAACGGTACCTCCGTTTTCCTGAGCACAGGGTGATAGCCGAGCCGGCTGAGATCGTCCCGGTAGAGATTGATGTCAAGAATTCCGAGAGGAACTGAGGTGCCTTCAATCTCCTTTATCTTGGCAGCAATCCGTTGGGCGAGTGGTACCCCCCGACGCCTGATACCGATCAGGACAAGATCCTGGGTACCCGCATTTCTTTCCAGGATTTCGTGGGCAATTCTCGTCAAAGCCCGCCGGATGCCATCTGCATCCAAGATTTGATTTTTTTCATGATGAGACACCAGTCTTCCCTCCTCACAAAAAAACCTGCCACAAGGTCCCTTGTAAGCAGGTAGCTTTGAACGTATTACGACTTATTCAAAACATGGATTTTTGCTTCCTTTTCAGCCTCTCGGGACTGATCCTTAAAGGAACCTCTTTATTTAGTATAACACCCCGACAACCGCTGTCAATAAAAATTTAGTTGCTCCGGAGGCTCCTGAGATAATCCAGCGCCTGCGAAAAGGTAGGCGGCGGCGGGGCCTCAAAATTAAGCAGTTCTCCGGTACGGGGGTGGGTGAAGGTTATCCGGTAGGCATGCAGGGCCTGTCCCGGCAGGTTCAAGGGATTGCGGCGCGGCCCATAGACAGGGTCTCCGGCAACGGGATACCCGGCATAGGCCAGGTGCACGCGGATCTGGTGGGTTCGTCCTGTTTCCAACTCCACATCAAGGAGGGTGTAACCCGGAAACCTCTCCTTCACCCGGTAATGGGTGCGCGCCTCACGCCCGTACGGATCATCTTTAGGTAGAACGGCGATTCTTTTTCGATTTAGAGGATCCCTTCCGAGAGGAGCGTCGATAAGGCCCTTTTCTTCTCGCACCTCCCCGTGAACCAGTGCCAGGTACTTTCTCTTGATCTTCCGGGCCTTGAGTTGGGCGGCCAATTCCTGGTGAGCCAGGTCGCTCTTACTTATAAGCATCAGCCCGGAAGTATCCTTGTCCAACCGGTGAACGATCCCCGGACGCAGGTACCCACCTATCCCAGATAAATCGGGGCAGTGGTTGAGAAGGGCGTTTACAAGGGTGCCGCTCCAGTGTCCGGCGGCAGGGTGAACGACCAAACCGGCAGGTTTGTTGATCACCAGCAGGTCATCGTCTTCGTAAAGGATATCCAGGGGAATAGGCTCCGGAGAAAGGGTGATTTGTTCGGGAGGTGGAACGATCATCTCAACTTCGTCGTTTAAACGCACTCGAAAACTGGAACGTCCCCTCTTTGAGTTTACCAGTACATTCCCTTTTTCAATCAGGCGCTGCACCTGGCTGCGGCTCAAGGACGGGACGCAATGGGTAAGAAATTGATCGAGACGTTTTCCGGCCGCATCCCGGTCAACTTTAAAGCGGTATATTTCCGCCAAATGCATCACCTACCCCTAACTGCACCTCGCCTGGGGCTGATTAATATTACAAAAAGGAGAAATATCCCGATAAAAATGAATATATCCGCAAAGTTAAATACAGGCCAGATGTGAAAATCAAGAAAATCTGTTACATATCCGGTGCGGACCCTGTCAATTAAATTTCCCAGAACACCGCCTGTTAAAATTCCAAGGCTCAAGGTCAGCTTGACATCCCTTTTTGGTAAATACAAAAGTGCAGCAACAACCCCGATAACCAGAAGAAGCCCTATGGCTATGAACAGAGGAGTTTGGTGCGCCAGAATCCTGAATGCCCCGCCCGGGTTTTCGGCGTAAGTAATACTGAATATATACGGTACAACAGTGATAGACTCGCCCAGCTTCATGTGTGAGATGACGTAAAGTTTTGTCAATTGGTCAATGGCCAGAACCGCAAGGCAGATCATAATAAACAAAGCCATTAAATCTCTTCCTCGGCTAAATTGTCGATAACATCTCGAGCACCGGTGATCAGGGCATTGTACACCTTTTCAAGGCGGACTGCCATTTTATCCGCGGAAAGCCGTTCTGCTCTCCTTTGACCTGCCACTCCCATCCTTTGGCGCAGGTCCGAATCCTCGAGAAGGGAAAGAATCAGCTCCGCAAACTTCTCTTTACCCTCTCTGCAAAGATATCCGGTAACACCGTCCTTAACCATTGCCAGAGAGCCGTAGGCGGCTTGAGCCACCACAGGCAGTCCCGCGGCCATCGCCTCTGCCAGGACGAGCCCCTGGGTTTCTGTTACCGACGGAAAAACAAATATGTCCGCGCTCTTATAGGCTCCTGCTACCACTTCAGGTTCCAAGAGGCCGGTAAAGATCACCTTGCCAGAAATACCCATCTCCCGGGTTCTCTCTTGCAGCTTCTTCATTTCGGGTCCGTTTCCCACTAAAACAAGGGAAACCCGCCTGTTTTTCCGAAGCACAAGAAAAAAGGCGTCAAGCAGATAATCAAGGTTCTTCTCCTTCCCGATCCGCCCAACAAAAAGAAGAATCTTATCTTCAGGGGGGATTCCGAAGCTGTTCTTGAGATAATCAGCGCCCCCGGAACGGAAACGTTCGGGCTCAATCCCCGTCGGGATAGGAACAACGGGCGTCGTTATTCCGTAACCGGTCAGGAGATCTTTAATCACCCTTGTAGGCGTTATCACCAGGTCGCACCGGTTACAGAAATCTCTGGCAAAAGCAATCACACCTTTTTTCACAAGGCGGGGAGCTAGTGGGGAATAGTGTACGTATTGATCATATAAAGTATGATAGGTGAACACCAGCGGCAGATCTAATTTGCGCGCAAAAAAAGCTCCCAGGTGGCCGAGCAAAAAAGGTGAGTGAACATGAATGACATCAAGATCCCACTCGAATACATACCTTTTGGCCGGCCAGGGAATAGGCAGCCCAATGTAGAAATCTGGATAAAAGGGTGTGTGGAACGACGGGAACCGGTAAATGTTTACCTCATCCTCCCCATTGTGCGGATAACGGGGAGCAAATATATATACTTCGTGGCCGCGGCGCATCAGTTCACGGGAAAAAGTATCAATAGAGCGGACCACGCCGCTAATGTAAGGCCTGTAGCTGTCCGTAAAGAAACCGATTTTCATGACATTCCTAAACTAAAAAGGCTCCTTCCCCGGCGTCCTCTCATCATCTTTGCCCCGGTAATCCCGGTAAATGGTTCCATCTGGATCACGATAATAAGGGACAGATTCCACATCTTCCACCAACCCCAAGTCTTCCCCCGCTTCGGTCGAAGGAAGTCCCAGCTCCCCTTTCACCACATCGGAAGAATTGCCGTAGCGGGCCACCGCCTGCCAGGAGTCTTCACCGTCGAACTCTACTTCCTGCTCCGTATAGAGGCGGTCTTCAGGAAAGCCGCCAAAGGGAGGCATCACGACGCCCTCCTCAACCGGCCTTCGGTAAAACCTTAACCTTTCTTCCTCCCCCCTCTGGCATTCCAGACACAGGGCTGCAGACGGAATGGCCTCGAGCCTTTCTTCGGGAATCTCTTTCCCGCACCGCTCGCACCTGCCATAAGTCCCGTAATCAAGCCTCTCAAGGGCTCTCCTGTTTCTGGCGAGCTGAACCCGGGCCAGATCGCGCAAACCAATGTCTTTGCTCCTCTCAAAGGTTTCCGTTCCAATATCCGCCGGGTGGTTGTCAAACATGGAGAGTTCCGATGTGGAATCCTGCAGGCTGTTTAACGCTTCGGCATCTTCCATATGTGATAACCTATCCATCAGTTCTCGTTGTTCCTCTTCCAGCAGTTGTCGAAAATATTGCAGCTTTTCCGGTTCCAAACAGCCACCCTCCATTGCGCATAAAAGCTTAAGAAACCCCGGTATGCAATTGTACCTGTACCAGGCGGATGATTTGGGCAATAAAATCGCTGATGACGGGTAGATGGAGCACCACCAGGCGCTGTAGAATAAGCAACAGCAGCGCTCCAAGCAATGAAAACCCTACTGCAATACCCACCCCCCTGGCCAGACCGGAAATAAAATTGATATACAAAAGACGACCGGGTTTGTTGAGCAGTTCCACATACTCAGCAAGCTTCATCCGCTCAAGATTCAGAGACAGTTGTTCAACCTTATCTTTTAAAGCCGCAATAAGATCCCCTGTTATTTCCTTCAATTGTTACTCCCCTCATTTAATTCTGCCCAATATTTCAGTTTTCAATTAATCTTATTTAATTGGTCAGGGCCTGGAGAGGAGCAGGAATGCGGCCACCACGCCGGACGAAACGGGCTGCGCTATACCTGCTAACGGCCATTACCGGTGCCCTTCCAAGCAAGCCCCCAAACTCCACATAGTCACCGGGCACCTTGCCCGGTGCAGGAATAATCCGGACACCCGTAGTTTTCTTGTTGACCATTCCGATCGCAGCCTCATCCGCAATAATCGCCGCAATGGTCTCTACCGGTGTATCCCCGGGGATCACGATCATATCCAACCCCACGGAACAGATGCAGGTCATGGCCTCCAGCTTCTCAATGCTCAAGGCCCCCTCTGCGGCGGCCCTTGCCATGCCCGCATCCTCGCTGACAGGTATAAAGGCTCCACTAAGGCCTCCCACGTAGGAGGATGCCATCGCCCCGCCCTTTTTAACAGCGTCGTTTAGAATGGCCAGAGCAGCCGTCCTGCCGGGGGCGCCACAGCGCTCCAGGCCCATTGCCTCAAGAATGTCGGCCACGCTGTCCCCTATTGCCGGAGTAGGGGCAAGGGAGAGATCAACCACGCCAAAGGGAACGTTCAACCTTGCTGAAGCGGCACGCCCGATCAGTTCACCCATACGGGTGATCTTAAAAGCGGTCTGTTTGATCAAGGTGGCCAGGGTTCCCAAATCGGCATCAGGGTGATTGCGCACCACGCTTAAGATTACTCCTGGCCCGCTCACCCCTACGTTCAAAGCGCATTCCGGCTCTCCAACCCCGTGAAATGCCCCTGCCATGAAGGGGTTATCCTCAGGGGCATTGCAGAAAACCACCAGCTTGGCGCAACCGAGACCGTCCCTCTCGGCGGAAAGCTCCGCCGTCTCCCTGATAACCTCACCCATCATCATAACAGCTTCCATATTAATTCCGGCCTTGGTGGTGCCGACATTCACGGCGGCGCAGACACGCTCCGTCTGGCTTAAGGCACGAGGTATCGATTTAATCAGTTTGAGATCCCCTGCTGTGAACCCCTTATGCACCAGGGCAGCATACCCGCCGATAAAATTGACGCCGATTTCCTGAGCGGCTTCTTCCAACACCTCGGCCAGACCGTAATAATCCTCCTCATCACAGCTTTCTGCTACCAGGGAAACAGGCGTTACCGCCACCCTTTTGTTAATGATCGGGATGCCATAGGTGCGCTCCAGTTCTTCTCCGACCTCAACAAGGTTACCGGCGGTGCGCACAATCTTCTCATAAATCTTTTTTCCTACAGTTTTTATATTTGAATCCGCACAGTCCCTCAGGCTGATACCTAAGGTGATTGTCCTGATATCCAGGTTTTCTAATTCCACCATTCGGACCGTTTCGAGAATCTCTTCGGGTGCATAAGGAAGAGGCATGATCCACATCCTTTCTCCGTACCCCAAGGCGAAACCATACAGAGCGCCGGGCGTTTTTACTGTTATCAGAAACAATTTACATTCAGGCTAGACCCGGTGCATATACCGGAAGATGTCTTCATGCTGCAGGGTGATGTTTAATTCCATTTCCTCACCTTTATCCTCCAGCATCTTGCGCAGTGTGGCAAAATCGACCCTGCACTGAGACAGGTCAACGATCATGATCATCGAGAAGAAGTCCTGTAAAACAGTCTGGCTGATGTCCAGAATGTTGACGTTTACACCGGCCAGGACACCGGCCACAGCTGCGATAATACCAACCCTGTCATAACCAAGGACGGTGACTATCGCCCGCTTAACCTCCTTCTCTTTTCCGGCCTCCCGAACAGGCGCTGAATCCTGTTCTCTCAAAAATCCCAGTTTAATTCCCTTTTCTCTCGCCCAGTCCCTTGCGGCCTGTGTCAAAATTGTCCCCACCGGAAAAACAATCTCTTTCCTGTCGGCGGCCATTTTTTCGAGTTTTGCTTTTGTTATGACTTCCCGCATATTTACTTTCACCTCCGCCGCAAGTTAGGTTGGAATCTTCGTTTCATGTTCACGGACTACAGTGTAACATCGCCTGCAGAGGGTCGGGTGCTCGCCAAAGGTGCCCACCGATTCATCGTAAAGCCAGCACCTGGTGCATTTCTGCCCGCCGGCCCTCTCCACATGTACTTTTAGGGCGTGCCCGTCTTCGGCGCTCACGGCAGTCGCAGGAGCAGCCTCCCAGATTTCGTGAAGCTTGAATCCCGATACGATTAATAGTCTGGCGAGCTCACCCTCAAACTCCCGTAAAAACGCATGGGTTTCCTCGTTTTCCGGGTAGATCGAAACGAAAGCCTCCGTGGAGGGTCCGATCAGTTTCTGTCTTCTTGCCTCTTCCAGGATTCCGGTGATCTTTTCTCTGAGGCCTATAATCCGGTCCCACTTGTTCTCCAGATCCTTATCCAAATAACGACGGTTCACCTCCGGCCACGACGCCATGTGGATGCTCTCCCAGCGCTCTTTGGCCCGGGGAAGATAACCCCAGATCTCTTCGGTGGTAAAGCTTAATATAGGAGCGAGCATCCTGGCAAGCACATGGCAGGTTTCGTATAAAACCGTCTGGATGCTGCGTCGCTCACGGCTGTCTGAAGAGGAACAATATAATGTGTCCTTAGTGACGTCCAGATAGAAAGAACTCAGATCAACCACACAGAAATTGGCGACCGCATGATAAACCACATGGAATTCGTAGTTCTCGTATGCCTTTGTCACCCGCTGGAGCAGTTTGTGGAGTTTCAACAGGGCATACCTGTCAAGCAGACTTAAATCCTCGTAGGGAAGAGCATCCCGGGATGGGTCAAAGTCGTAAAGGTTTCCCAGCATGAAACGGAAGGTGTTGCGAATCTTCCGGTATGCGTCCGTAAGCTGGGACATAATGTTCTGAGAAACGGCCACATCGCTCCTGTAATCGGCGGAGGAAACCCAGAGCCGGAGGAGATCGGCACCGAATTTCTCAATCAGATCGTGGGGATCTATGACATTTCCAACAGATTTGGACATCTTCCGGCCCTCTTCATCCACCACAAACCCGTGGGTCAAAACCGCCCTGTACGGGGCAGTACCCCTGGTTGCCACCGAAGTACAAAGGGATGAGTTAAACCATCCCCGGTGCTGGTCACTGCCTTCAAGGTAGAGGTCGGCCGGCCACCGCAGTTCGGGGCGCCGATCGCAGACCGCAACGTGGCTGGAACCGGAGTCAAACCAGACATCCATCGTATCCGTCTCTTTTCGGAAATGGTTCCCCTTACACTTGGGACATCTGAAATCAGGTGGTAGCAGTTCGCGGGCTGAGCGCTCAAACCACACACCTGAACCATAACGCCGAAACAGCTTCTGGAGCCAGCCTATAGTTTCGTCGTTGATAATGATCTCCTCGCAATCATTGCAATAAAAGATGGGAATGGGAACTCCCCAGACACGCTGCCTGGAGATGCACCAATCCTCGCGTTCGGCCACCATGTTATGAATCCGTTCCTTACCCCAAAACGGTATCCATTTTACTTCCTCAATGGCATCCAGAGCCTCTTTCCGGAAACCCTCGATAGAAGCAAACCATTGTTCCGTTGCCCGGAACATCAAGGGCTCCTTGCACCGCCAGCAATGAGGATACTGGTGGGTTATTGTTTCCTGGTGATACAAAAGGTTTCGCTTTTTCAACTCATCGATCACTTTGGCGTTGCCATCCCAGATGCTTACACCGGCCACAAAACCGGCCTCTTCAGTAAAGATTCCCTTGCCGTCAACCAGTGACACAACCGGGATGTTGTATCTCTGGCAAACCAGGAAGTCATCCATACCGTAGGCGGGAGCCGTGTGCACGGCACCGGTGCCCTGTTCCAAAGTGACGTGTTCACCCACCACCACCAGGGAATTCCGGTCATAGATGGGGTGTGCACAGAGCAGGCCCTCAAGCTGGCGTCCCTTCCAGGTACCCAGGATCTGGATGTCGGCTTCCGTTTTACCCTTTATGCCAAGCACCGGTCTTAAGAGTTCTTTGGCTACCAGTATTTTCAACCCGTCAAGATCCACCATTACATAGTCGTAGTCAGGGTGCAAACTGATTGCCATGTTGCCGGGGATTGTCCAGGGTGTGGTGGTCCAGATCAGAATAAAGGTTCGATCCTCCACCGGAAATAATCCCTTGCTGTCTTTGACCGGGAAAAGAACATAAATTGAGTGAGACTCATCCTCCTGGTATTCTACTTCGGCGTCGGCCAGTGCCGTCTCACAGTCAGTGCACCAGTAAACAGGTTTTAAACCTTTATAAATGAATCCCCGTTTGGCCATTTCACCGAAAACTCCGATCTGTACAGCCTCATAACCAGGCTCGAGAGTAAGATAGGGATGTTCCCAGTCCCCGAGGACTCCCAGGCGCTTAAACTCCTCCCGCTGAATATTTACATACTTGAGGGCGTATTCTTTACACATCCGGCGAAATTCGGAAATCTCCACCTGATGGCGGTCAACTCCCAGGGCCTTTATGGCCTGCTGTTCGATGGGAAGGCCATGAGTATCCCACCCGGGTATGTAAGGAGCATCATACCCGGTCATTGCTTTGTATTTTACAATGATATCCTTCAGGATCTTGTTCAGGGTGTGCCCCAAGTGAATATGGCCGTTGGCGTAGGGAGGGCCGTCGTGCAGGATAAATTTCGGTTTTCCCCGAGACTGTTCCTGAATTCGCCGGTAAAGGTCGATTTCATCCCAATAGCGAAGAATTTCCGGTTCCTTTTTCGGCAAATTGGCACGCATGGGGAAGTCGGTCTGCGGTAAATTTAAAGTGGTTTTGTACTCCATCACTCCACCTCATTATATTGGCAAAATATGAACCTCTCACCTTCATGGGCGAGAGGTTTTTATCCTAATCCTCCCACTCTTTGTTATCTGCTCATAAAACTTTATCTCTTTCATATTCAACTTTGAAGTAATTATACGGAATCTTACACTTTCCGTCAAGGATACCAGGATTTTATCAGAGCCCACTCTCCCAGTATTTGTCAGTCTTGTATTCCAACAGCCACAAGGCTTCCAGCTACAGCACCTGGTAAAGAGTGTAAATAACCCCTTTTCCCTAAATTACCTATTTTTTCAGGGAACATTTTCGAAGAATCTTATTTGTCATGGTGCCTGCTACATCCCAAAAAGTCGCCTTTACACTAGCTTGTGTCAAAGAGATACTGCGCCAGGCTCCTGTCCCTGATATACTCCAGGGCGCTGCCTCTACCACCCTTTCCCTCGGGTCGGTACCGCCTCCGCAGGGTTGTTCCCAGGCATCTTTCCAGGCGTGGAAACGTTCTTCAGCTTCTTCATGGGAGCCTGCATAAAAGATGCGCTTGGCGTGGGCAAGACAATCTTTCTGGATTTTGCGGGAAAGTTTTGAAGCGATGTTCCGGAGCTTGTGGACGACGCACCTCTGCACTTTGGCTTTTGGGAAGGCCTCGGTGAAGGCGCTTTCCAGGCCCGGCAGGCCGTCCATGATTCCCATGATTAAATGCTCTCCTTTGAAGCCCCGCCTTTTTAAGTCTTTGAAAAACTCCCTCCAGGAAGCTGAACTTTCCCTGTCTCCAAGCTGGACCCCCAGGATCTTTCTGTATCCGTCGATGGTGATGCCGGTGGCCACCAGAAGGGATTCCTTGCTCACCGTAAACCGCTTAACCGGCAGGTTTAGGCCGTCTAAGAAGATGTAGATGATGTTGTCTTCGATGGGCTGTTCGAGCCAGGCTCGCATCTCCTGGGTGAGTTGCTTGTTGATCCGGGAGATGGTGCCGGCGGAATAACCTTTGCCCAGCAGTTCTTTGGTGATCTTCTTCATTTTCCGGGTGCTGATTCCACCAATGAAAAGGTCGATGATCTGTCTGTCGATTTTCTCTTCTCTCCGCTTGTAGCGAGAAAGAACCTTTGATTCGAATTCGCCGTTGCGGTCTCTTGCTACTTGAATATCTTCAATCAAGCCAAACCTTGTGAGGAGATCCCGTTTGTAAGATCCGTTGCGGTTGTTATCCCTTTTGCCATTTCCTCTCTGTATTGCTCGTAACCAAGAAATTTGGTCAGTTCCTGCTTTATTGCTTCTTCCAAGGCATGTTTGATGAACTGCCTGATATAGAGGGCCAGATCGTTGATGAAAATTTCCTGTCCCCAGTTCTCGTTGACCTCGACATTCAGCATTTCTTTTGTTAAACTGTTTCCAAAGGTGTACCCTTCTTTTGGTTGTTTTTGGGAATTGTCTATATTTTGAGGGTACGCCCTTTTTTGTGGTTTTCCTTTTTACACAATTGATTTTAAGCTACCTAAGTCTCGAAGCGCAACACGAAGGGGCCTCCCGGCCCGCAAACCATTCTCCCGAAAGGAGGGAATGAGGCGGGCCGGTTGGCCACCCCCCGAACGTTATGGAAAAAAGCGACATAACTGTTGATGAGCGTAAAGCGGTAACTGACGAGCTTGTTCACAAGTGGGCAGCCGAGATCAACGGATACCATCTCGCTATATGGCCGGCTTGGACGGATTGCGGACACTGATGATGCTCACAGTTATCGCCTCCTATCTCAACCTGAGCTTTGCACCAGGCGGGCCCCTCGCTGTCGGCGTGTTATTCTTGTTGCAGCCCCTTGACTCTCCCCCAGGGGGAGTCTTGTAGAATAAAGCTGGAGGTCAGCCATGGAAAAATATTCTATTGGGGTTGACAACTGCTACATAAAATATCCCTATATAGTTGCGTTTATGATATAATGTCTACATATAGCTCATATTCGATTAAGCGGGCCTTTAACCGCAACTACGGTTAAACGGTAATTAGACAATCTAAGCCAGCCCTTTATCCGCCGCATGGCTCAGGCTGCTGACTTGCTCGACACAACGCAGCAGATGGATCGAGTGTATCAACTTATCACTGATGCCCTTAACAGTCGCTTGCGATGCCTTATTAGGAAGAGAAAATCCTGAATCCGATGATAAGCCACCAGAAGAAGATTGACGCGGTAAGCCTGGCAGGGGCATCGTGGCAGGGCCGGATTAGGCGCAGATTGTTAGATTACTGGAAGAAGCGCAGGATGTGATTGATGGCGCCGAGAAGTCTGGCATCAAGTTCATGAACAACTTCTCAACGGGACCTACCAGCCGAAGCCAGTCCGCCGGGTCGAAATCCCAAAACCAGGAGGAGGCACGAGGCTCTTAGGGATACCCACCGTTTTGGACCGCTCAGATCCTACAGGCACTATTGCAGTTACTCGACCTTGTAATCGCAGCGCAGGGAAAACGGAGAAATCGTTTTGCCCCACGAAGAGTGCTAACTCCTGCATGAAAATCACCCCCTGAAAAAACAAAAGCCCTGCGCGGGGCAGGGCTACGAAAGTTTAAGCTTTTTTATGCGTGTAACTCCTCACTTGTGATATCGAAAATTGCATTGTGTGGTGGAAGTGGTTCCCTGTACATAAATTCCGGCAATCGGTCATGCGCTTCAGTTATTCCGGCACGCTGGTTGAATTCTTTTTCTTGCTTCAAACATTCCGCCCCAATACTAAGCATTCCTTTAACGTCTAGTGAAGTACCATACAGAGCGTTCACCATATCTGCAAGATATTGCATATTTTCCTGCTTGTCAAAGCAGAAAAATACGAATATGCAGAGGCCAAGCGAATCCATAGTTGCCATCAAGGCTTGGAGATCCCTTGATAATGCAACCTGCCCTTCTTTTTTAAGGGGGTCCACCATCGGGTTCCCCAATGTGTTTCCGGCTGTGTGATCCGCCCCCATGGGACTGGTCGCGTAAGTCACGCCGGTTCCCTTAAGCGCCCTGGGATCATAAGCCGCAAGGCTCTGGCCTTTTACCACCGGCACCCTTTTAGCGCCAAGAACTCTCCCTGTTACAGCTGCGCCCTGACCGAGGATTTTGCCAAGGTAAGTTCCTTGCATAATTTCTTCGACCAATTTCCTCTGTTCAGTAGGGTCGCCAAAGTTCGCCAGGCCCAACTCCATCGCCAAACCAATAGTCCCACCGGTTTCGATAGTGTCCAGGCCAAAATCGTCGCAAAGGCGATCCAGTTGAGCAATGGCGTCAAGATCCAGAACGCCGCAATTACCGCCCAGCATGCCGATCGTTTCGTATTCCAAGCCGGAGGTCAGGTAATTACCGTTCGCATCATTATAGATGTTCGAACACCTTATGACACAACCCGGTTGGCATGCGTGTCTTACGGTTCCTCCCCTGGTTTTTTGCAACTCCGCCAACTTCTCCCCGCTAATTCTTTCTGCCCTCTCGGAAGTACCCGCAGAGTAGTTCCGCGTCGGAAAAGTCCCGATGGCGTTCACCATGTTGACCAGTACGGCGGTACCAAACGACGGTAAAGCTTTTCCCGTCACGGGGTTGTCACGGAGCGCCTTGGAAAGAGCAGCAGAGGCCTTTTTAAATGTTTCCGGATCGATCATTTCCAGTCTCCCATTACCCAGTTCATCAACGACTATCGCTTTCACTCCTTTGGAAGCCATCACGGCTCCCAGCCCGCCGCGGGCGGCATGCCTGGTCGGTTTTCCCTGCATGTCTGAAACAGCCACTGTCGAATTCGCATAACCTCTTTCCCCAGCCGGACCAGTCGATAAAATAGCCACTTGCTCGCCGTAAATGCTTCTTAAACGTTCAAATAGGGCGTAATTCCCCAGTCCAGCCAGCGAATCTGCAGCTTCCAAGGTTATGCTATGCGGGCGAATGACCAGAATCTTGCATTCAGGCTTTTCCGGGGCGTTCTCCAAAATTATTGCCTTAATCCCGTAACGAGACAACCTGTGGCCAACCGTGCCGCCAGCGTTGGCTTCTTTGATCCCGCCAGTGAGTGGGCTTTTTCCTCCCACGGAAATTCTCCCTGAACTCGAAGCCGAAGTTCCGCCCAAAATACCAGGACAAACGATAAATTTATTCCGCGGACCGAGTGGTTCGCAAGCAGGGTCTACTTCCTCGTTTAAAATGCGGGCGATTAAACTTCTTCCTCCTGCTAACCTATATTGTTCGAGAACCGGTTCCTTTTTCACGCTTCCCGTGACTGTATCAACACGGATTAACCAACTCATTAAATTCCACCTCAACTTTCTTTTTCAAGAAACCATTAGACAAAGCCTTAAAAGGCAACTAAATAACTTAACTTTTTCATCTTTCCAAACCCGTTTGCTTTTCAATAACCCATACCTCTTTCCTGGGCAGCAACTGGGACCGTTTCAACTTAGGAAGATAGCGAGACCTATAAAATTCCGCTTCTCCGTCTGCTGACTAATTAATTTTACTCTTTCTTTCCCTCCTCATGATTTATGTCGGCAACAATTATCCTGACTCCTTTCTCGGCCAGCCTGATACAGATCGCCCGGCCGATTCCGGCACCACCGCCGGCAACAACAGCAACCCGGCCCTTTAAGCCCCCAGTCATATACTTATCCTCCTCTGCTTTTGACTTGCTTTTCCCTTCACACTTTTTCTGCATTTCCTGCCGGCACAGGCAGTTCGCAACCCGCCAGGACTGACTCAACCCAGAACCGGTCAACAGGGTGAGGCGTGAACTGGGTAATAATGTCTATAACCGCCGGCTTGCCCGCCGCAAAGGCGCGCTGTAGTGCGGGCTTGATTTCTTCGGCCCTGGTTACCCTCTCGCCATAAGCGCCAAACCCCCGGGCTACCTCCGCGTAATCCGTATCAAAAAAGTCGGTTCCTACCGGATTGTTATATAACCCTACCTGGCCTGCCTTGATCATGCCCCAGGCCCGATCGTTGAAAATAATATTCACCACTGGGAGATTATACCGAACCGCCGTCTCCAGTTCCTGGCAGGTGAGGGCAAAGGCACCGTCGCCCGTTATGTTTACTACCTGCCGGTCGGGATGAACCAGCTTAGCGGCATTGGCAAAGGGCATCCCCATGCCTAAATGCCCCATTCCTGCGGTAAACAGTTTATTTCGAGGGTTGTTTATTTTCACGAAGGTATGCGCCCACTCCATTACTTGCCCCCCGTCAAAGGCCACGATGGCTTCCGCATCTAAAAAGTCAGCGACCAATTTAGCCACCGTTGCTTCGTTTAGGGGATCTGACCGCATGGCCGCCACTTTCTCCATTTCAATCATGTACTTTTTGTAATTATCTATCAGGGCGGCAAACCACTGCTCGTCAACTTGCAACTTTCTGCCCTTTAGAAGCTCTAGGAGATCGGCCAGAAAAACTTTGGCGTCTGACACGATACCAACTTCCACGGGTACGTTTAAGCCAATCCGGCTTGGGTCAATGTCAACGTGAATCACTTTTTGGGTTCCAGGCGTACCCATAACAGGAGGCTTTCCCAACCCCAACCAGCCGGAAAAGCGGCAACCGACGGCCAGCACAACATCCGCTTCCTGCAAGGCTTTATGCACCGCACTTCCTCCAAGCCACCCGGCGCTGCCAATATACCTATCTCCATTAGGATCGACACAGCCATGGCCCATGGGTGTAGTTGTTGCTGGAATTCCTAGCACGGCTAAAGCCCTGAATTCATCCCACGCTTCGGCGCGGACAACACCCCCGCCGGCAAGTAAAAGCGGCCTCCTGGCTTTGCTTAGAAGTTCTGCAGCCCTGGTAATTAACTTGGCGTCACCCCTGACCCGTCCGGAACTGCGGGAGTAACCAGGTTCGTACTCACTATCAGAAAAAGTTTTGTACATGACATCTACAGGAATGTCGAGGTGGACGGGTCCCGGGCAACCGGTGGTGGCCTCCCGCAATGCCCATAAAACCAACTCCGGAAGCCTCTCCCGTTGATTGACCATGGCATTCCACTTTGTAATCGACCGGTAAAGCCCGAGGTGGTTTCCGTCCTGAATGGAACCTTTGGCCGGGTATGTGCAGAAGGTTTGGTTGTTGGGCGTAATCGCCACCACCGGAATACTATCGGCAAAAGCTGCGGCCACTCCGGGGACCATATTGGCTGCCCCAGGGCCGACTGTACTAAAGCAAGCCGCAGGTTTTCCCGTTAATCTGCTCACTGCGTCGGCCATATGAGCACTGTTTTCCTCATGTCTTGTTGTGAGAATTCTCATCCCTTCTTCTCTTGAGACCGCGTCCATAAAGGGAAACAACTGGCCTCCCGGCAAGCCGAAGACAAACTCCACTCCTCCTTTTTTTAAAAGTTTTGCCAAAACTGCCCCGCCTGGTAACAAATCACCCATCTGTGTCTACCTCCTTGCGCTTTATTTTTCTTTTAATCATTCCAATTTAAGGACACCGTGACCATCAGAAAAAAGGATCAATCAGTTTGATTCTTCCTCATACTTTGGAATGATTTTCAAGCATTGTACTTGTTTAGTGTCAGTTTTTTTGTAATATAATCTTTAAAAAAGTACGTTCAACTTTTGAAAAGGGGGTGAGAAGAAAATGCCTGTCAAAAACTTGCCAGGGATTGATTACTCGAGAATATTAAAATTCCTCAACACTATGTCAATCACGCCAAAAAATTTCCGTCAACAGATACTGCTTTGCCTGGCCCAAATCTTTGGTTTCCAAAAGTCTACCTTTTTCTTGGCCGACAATAACGGTAAATTAGTTGACCCAGTAGCTCTAAACCTCGACGAGCGCTATTTTGAAAGCTACCTTTCCTATTACTTTAAAACCGACATATTCGAGCCGCGCAAGATTTTTGACCGAATGTTAAAAAGGAACGTGCTGACTGTATGCGATTTAATGACTTTTGAGCAATATGAAAAAACTGAATATCATAAAGAATTTTTATCACCGCAAGGACTTTATTACGAAATTGCTATCTCTCTCTTA
>CADDZD010000006.1 GCA_902812385.1 Clostridia bacterium
AGGCACCAAGTAAAGTCCGACCTCGCTTCGCCAGCCGCTAAAGAATTAATTCGATAAAACCCATTTTCGTTCCTCTGTTGGTGACGCCGGAGGCGGCGTGATCGTCTGCCCTGAAAATACATCAAGTTTACCCGCCGGTCTACCGCTCGACTCCCGATTCCAGGCCGGACAGGACGACGGCTCGCTTCGGGACAGCTCTGGGATGCTGCGTAACAAGTTGCGAACTGCTTCTGTCAAACGCCGCGTTTGGCCTCGCTGCAAATCCATTCCATCGCAGGTCAAGAGGTGTCTGTACTCGCATCCCGACCTGTCATCCTCGCTTCGCCTGTCCTGTTACCCGGCCTTCCATAGGTCGCTCGCCGGTAGACCCGTCGGGTATTTTCATACTCTGTTGGTGCCGCCGGAGGCGGCGTGATGGTCTGCCCTGAAAATGTTCAGGTTTATCCTTGCGCTTGCTCCTCCGCACTCAACCCGGGTATGCTGGCTAAGTCAGAGATGAAAGAAACTGCTTTTAACGGTTCAAGTATCGTTAAGTGCCAGGGGTTGTCTTAAAACTCATAGCCTGGCACTTTACCAGAATCATGTAAAGAGGGCCCTGTCCGGGCTTTTTTTGTTCTTTTTTTGGGATAAAAGTCTCAGCATATGGTAGGATTTTCTTAAAATAAAAAGAATCACTATTGTACGATCATCAACAAAAGGACAGTTCATGTGAAACGGCTAAAGAAAGAACTGGAAAAGCAGAAGATTGATCAGTTGCATAATAGAGAGAGCAGACAGACACCCTATATCAGAATAGGTGTGTTTATAGGGAGCATTTTTGTTGTCTGGCTCTTGAAAGGACATGAACTAGGACGTTCTCATTTTCTCCTGGTTTGGATCTTGTATGGAGTTTATACATTTTTTAGCTGGGCACTGGCACGTTACAGGTGGATTACAAAGAGCAGTGTCACAAAATGGTGGATTTTCTGTTTCATTGTTGATACAAGTTATGGTGGATTCCTGGTATATTCCACCGGAGGAGTTTTCAGCCCGGTGGCCCCCCTTCTTGCCGGAAGCCTCATGCGGGCTTTGGTGGCTTATCCCAATCTACCATCCTTTTATGTGTTGTTCCTGGTACACCTGGTAGTCTATTGCGCCGCGGTATTGAGCTTGGGCGGAAGCGCAGTCTTATTTCGGCCTGAATTCTGGTTTAACTTTTTGCTGCTGTTTGGCACCGGTATGATTACTGCCTATGTTATCCGGCACAATGACGAAATCAGTCTGGCCAGGATGCAGTTGGCCGGAGAGAGCGCCGAACTGAAGATGCTTGCAGTGACAGATGATCTCACCAAGATCTATAACTATCGCTATTTTCAACAGTGCCTGATCGAAGAGATACGCCGCGCTGCCCGCTTTGACATCCCGGTTTCGCTTCTTATATTTGACATCGATTTCTTCAAGACTTACAACGACACTTTCGGTCACCCCGCGGGTGACCGGGTGCTTAAAGAGGTGGCCGAGATTCTCCGCCGGCATCTGCGTAGCAGTGATATCTTGTGCCGCTACGGGGGGGATGAGTTTGTGGCTATCCTGGTGGGAGCAAACGGTGATGATGCTGCGCAGGTTGCCAGAAAGACAAAGGAGGCCGTTGAAAGTTTTCCATTTCAGGGCAGGGAGTATCTCCCTGGAGGCAAGCTGAGTATTTCTGTGGGTGTGGCAACATACCCGGATGATGCCCTGAATCATGTGGACCTGGTTGCCGAGGCTGACCGGCGTTTGTACGCTGCAAAGGCATCGGGAGAAAGGGGGGATACCGTCTGAAGGAGCGTTTTTTGAGCTAATTCTTCTGGTATGCCAAAAAATTTGCTTATGCAGGAATCTTTAACCATTTGTCGAATTATTACGTTATAGATAATCAGGAGGGGGGATGCTGTTCATGAAGGTAGGGTTGCGTTGGAAATTAATGATCCTTCTTGTGGGGGCGATTTTGTTATTTTCTGTGGTTGTGGGTATTTATTCCGATAAAACCATGTATGACAATGTTATCAAGGCAGCCCAGGAAAAATTGAAAGGCGATCTCGCTTTAGGGGCTGCCTATCTTGATCAACGGTACCCCGGACCTTGGGAGATAAGGAATGGAAAGCTATACAAGGGTAGTACCTTGATGAATGGTAATTTTGATGCCGTCGATAAAATCGGGTCGTTAACAGGAGATACGGTGACCATATTTCAGGGTGATACACGGGTAGCGACAAACGTTTTAAAGGATGGAAAACGCGCCATTGGAACAAAGGTTGCTCCCAACGTGGCGGAAGTTGTTCTGAAGAAGGGAACTACTTATATTGGTAAAGCCAATGTGGCAGGGACATGGAACCAGACGGCCTACCAACCGATCAGGAACAGTGAGGGCAAGATCATTGGGATCTGGTACGTTGGTGTTCCCAACACGGTCTACGACAACATGGCCCTATCATACGCCAAGTACATGGCCGTTTTTGGCTTGGCCGGGATCCTGCTGATCATTCTGATCTCCTGGATCTTCGCCGGCTATATCTGCCGTCCTATTCGGGTCCTGGGCGCGGCTATGCAGAAGGCAGGAGAAGGTGATTTAACGATCCGTACAAATTTTGAGCCGCGCGACGAAATCGGCTTGTTAGGACAGCAGTTTGACCGGATGATGGAGATGAGAGAACAAACTATTAAAAAGATTATCGACACAAGCAGGGAACTTTTCAATTCGGCGGAGCAACTCAGCCAGGGAACAGAGGAAGCTGTTAAAGTAACCGAACAAATTGCTGCAACCATTGAGCAGGTGGCGACAGGCGCGGATAATCAGGCCAAGAGCATCGATGATGCCTCAAATCAGATCGGGGAAATGATCAAGCAGGTCCGGCAGGTTGACAATAATTCCCGCACTGTTTTGGCGGCCGCCGAGCAGGCAAGCGCCGCCACCAGTGAAGGAAGCAAGGCCATCATGCTTGCAGTGGAACAAATGCAAACAATCGACAAGGCTGTAAGTCTTTCTGCAGAGACGGTCAAGAGTCTTGGCAAGAGATCCCAAGAGATTGGGCAGATAGTAACCGTAATTACGGGTATTGCCGACCAGACAAATCTTCTTGCCTTGAATGCGGCCATTGAGGCGGCCCGGGCCGGAGAGCAGGGTAGAGGGTTTGCGGTGGTCGCTGAAGAGGTTCGCAAGCTTGCGGAACAATCCGCGGAAGCGGCGGAACAGATCTCCGTCCTGATCAAGGAAATCCAGGCGGAAACAGAAAAGGCAGTGCAGGCAATGGAAAAGGGCACTGAGGAAGTGCACCATGGAATCGACGTGGTTCAGAAAGCAGGCAATGCCTTTAATGATATCAGGAACTCTATAGTCAATGTGGGAGAAAGAATTAAAGAGGTAGATCTGGCAACGCGAAGTATGGCGCAGGGGTCGGATCAGGCTTCTGCTGCCGTTGAAAATATAGCTTCTATTGCACAGGAGACTGCGGCAAGCGCCGAAGAAGTGGCCGCCGCTACCGAGGAGCAAACCGCCAACATGCAGGAGTTGGCCGCTTCTGCCAGTGCGCTGCAAGAAATTGCCAACCAGTTAAAGGAGTTAACAGAACGATTTAAGGTTTCTGAATAATAGACAATATTCAACAAAGAAAGCAAGGGAGGCATAATGCCTCCCCCAACATTTTTAGTGGGTGTTAACATCATGCGCCCCGTAACGGCGTAACACGCCTGCGGCGTCGCTCAGCTTCGGCTCGCTGCACTGGACCGCTACCAGGGTTTTGCCCGCCTTGATGTCTTCTTCGTAATGGTGTCCTTCTTCTGCCGGTATGCCCCAGTCGATCAGGCCGCCTGCAAGGCCACCGGTCACTGCTCCGGAGAAAAGCCCTGCGATAGGCCCTAAAGCCAAAATGGGACCAATACCCGGGATGACAAGTGCTCCGGCCCCGGCAGCCAATCCTGCCAGCCCTCCCAGGGCACTGCCATAAGTGATTCCCTCCGCTGCAGTGTCCCTGTCTCTACCCATCCTCATTTCATTTTCCCCGTCTTTATCCTCTTTTTTATCCCGCGTGACAAGGGAGATCTCCTTGTCAAAGCCTTTGTTCCGGAGTTCCTGTACTGCCCGTTCAGCCTGGTCCCGAGTATCAAATATCCCTAATACAACTTTTGCCATTATTATGCCTCTCCTTTATCGTATTCTTTTTATTTTTATTATTCTTGGTTTCCCTTAAATTTATTCGACGCTCATGCTGCCCAAGCGGCACCATCAAAAGAATGAAAATAGTGGCTTATCCTTGCGGCGCAGCGACCAACCCGGCAATTAATATCAATCTTAATTGGTTCGAAGTTATTAGCCTCAGGGCAGTTAACATGCATTAAAAGCTTCGTAGAGGGGAAAATATTCTCGGAAAAGCGGCATGAGGAGGTGAAGAAGATGCCCGAGATTAAATGTAGCGTGACGGAGTGTGCCTACAACAAAGATGTGAAGTGCGGTGCCCCCATGATTCAGGTGGACCACAACGGGGTTTCGGATGCCAAGAATTCCGATCAAACCAAATGCGATACTTTTAAAAGGAGTTAAACCGTTTTGGAGAAGCCGGTCACCACGGCTTCTCCGCTTCTTTTACTGTCCCGCTCATGAGCCGCAGAATCTGCCTCCTTGTTCAGGAACGCTTTGTAAGGTAATATCTCAATTATCCGCTACTTTTTATGAGGGGAGTTTGAATGGTGACCCCTGTTGTCAAGATCGTGGGGTTTTCCAAATACCGGGAAAACCATGCTTGTGGAAAGCCTGTTCCGTGCTTACAAGAAGCGGGCCCCTGTACCCTGTTTTGCTACGCAGGATATAGAGCCTTTGGCAGACTTTATTTTGTATCGTTTTTCAGTCCCCAAAGGCTCATGGTAATATTAAAAAAAAGAAAACCTTAACCGTTAAGATCGTTGATAACCAGCCCTGTAAGCAGTTTGGGATAGAAGTAGGTGGATTTCTGGGGCATTTTATCGCCGGCAGAGGCTACTGCTGTGACCTGTTCGATTCTTGTGGGGTTAAGGAAGAAAACGACTTGGCCATCTCCCTTGTTTAATGCACAGATAGCCTCTCCTTCATCCCTTGTATACCACAAATTTTCCTGTTTTGACATCTTGTCCGCATCGATTCCCAGCAGTTCCTGCAGGATCAACACATGCAAAACGGACACATCGAGGTCGCACCAGGCGGCGGATCGCTCTGGTGTCACAGCTTTTACCCTGTTCTTGTTTTTCAGGGTCAAGAGGTAAGCAGCGGGTTCCGGTGAGCCCATGACAAAAGCGGTCTCGCCTCGTTGCTGCTGTTCTGCCAGTATCTCTTGAATCTCACCCGGGGCCGGGAAGGGGATTTTCTGTACAACGAAGTCCCGAACCAGCCCCTCTTTTAATTTTGACAAATCAAAGTCGGGCAGGTTACGCACAATCCGGTGGGTGGGGAGGATCACCAGCCCGGGGTCGCCGGTGTTAACAAGGTACATGAGGATGGAATGGGCGCCGGGGACCTTTTCCCCTACCTTGTGATAGAATGTCAGGGCAGTTTCGTAGCGATGATGACCGTCCGCGATATAGAGCACCTTGTCTGCCAGGGTAGCGGTAGCCTTCCGGTGAAAGGCCGGGTCTTTTATCACCCAGAGGCGGTGTCTTTCACCAGTCTCGTCTCTTATATCAATTTCGGGGGGTATCGTTTGCTTGATATCATCAAAGCATTCTTCCAGTGTTCTGGCTGGCTCTTCATAAAGGGCAAAGACCGGGCTGAAGTTGGTCATGCAGGCGGACATCAGGGCAAGCCTGTCTGCTTTTGGCTTGGCCAGCGTTTCCTCATGGGGCCGGATGGTTCCTGTTTGGTATTCTTCGAGCTTGACCCGGGCAAAGATACCGGTTCTCCGATAAGGCTTATGAGCCAACGTGAATTCCTGTTCGTAGAGATAGAGGGCAGGCGCCTTTTCCTGGATCAGCACCCCTTCCTGCAGCCAGTGGTGGTAATCCCTGGCGGCTCTCAGGTACCGGTTATCCTGTTCGTTGTCGGTTGGATACTGGTAGCCCAGCTCCAGGCGAATTATATTGTAGGGACTTTTTTCGTAATATTTTTTCTGGGCATTAGAATCGATGACGTCATAGGGCGGTGTTACAATCAACGCCAGGTCTTTAACCTTGACGGGGTTATAGCGTACCCCCCGAAAGGGACTTACCGTAGCCATGCAGTTCACCTCTTCCAGCTTGTTCGTTTTATTTTATTATGTTTCTACAGTCGGTGGCAAGCGCCGCAAGTATTGAAAAGTCTTAAAATTCATGTTTTAATTTAATGGAAGTTTATATATCCTCTTTCACATCGGGGGAAAATGATGTTGGTTGATTATCATATACATGCACTCGGACACCGGGGAGGAGATTACAGCGAGGAGATACTGGTAGAATACTTTTCGGTGGCCCGGCGCCAGGGAATCGAAGAGATAGGGTTCACTGAACATGACAACTACCTGAGCGGATTGGCCCCTGAGGCGATAGCCGCAGCGGCCCGAAGGTTCCCGTATTTGCAGGCAAGGTTGGGTCTTGAGGTCAGTTACCGGCCCGAGAGGGAAAAGGAAATACGAGACTTTACCAATAAATTCAGTTTTGATTACCTGATCGGTTCCGTCCATCATATCGGTGAATGGATGTTTGACCATCCTGCCTGCATATCCGGTTACGCTTCATGGGACATATCTGAGCTTTATCAAGCGTATTTTAGTTTAGTTGAAAAAATGGTCCGCTCCGGACTCTTTGATGTAGTGGGCCATCTGGATCTGGTCAAGGTATTCGACTACAGGCCATCTGGGGATGTTTTAACTTACGCTCAGGGGGCGTTAAAGGCTATCGTCGATGCTGGCATGGCTGTTGAGGTTAACACTGCCGGGCTTTTTAGACCGTGTAAAGAGATCTACCCGGCCAGAGAATTACTGGTAAGGTGCTACGATCTAAATATCCCGGTTACGCTTGGCTCGGACGCCCACGAACCCGAGCAGGTGGGGCGGGAATTCGGCCTTGCACGGGAGATTCTTTACCAGGTTGGTTACCGTAAACTGACACGGTTTGCAAACCGTCAACAAATCTATGAATACTTATAACCTCCGGCAGTTTCCGAAGTCTCAAGGGAGCTAATAAAGATGGAATATATCCTGTTGATTGTTAGTTTAGGCATGATCCTGATTGCGGCAGAGATCTTTACCAACGGCGTGGAATGGCTGGGGTTAAAGCTGCGGCTGACTGAGGGAGCGGTTGGAAGTATACTGGCTGCGGTGGGGACAGCCTTGCCGGAATCGTTAATTCCCCTGATTGCTTTTATTTTCGGCAAGGGTACGCAAGAGCAGCATATCGGAATCGGAGCAATCATCGGCGCTCCTTTTATGTTGAGCACGCTGGCCTTTTTCATCAGCGGCTTTGTGGTTGTCCTGGACAGGCGCAAGCGTTTCAATTTTCCCGCCCTTGCGGTGGAACCGGGAGTTATCCGGCGTGATCTTGCATTCTTTTTCGGCGGCTACAGTCTTGGGCTGGTGGCGGCGTTTATAAATTCCGTTTATGTCAAGAGATTTTTAGCGCTGCTGTTGCTGGTTATCTATTGTGTTTACGTGCTTTTGACACTGCGCGGAGGGAAAGCTGTCGGGCAGTCCTCTGAACTGCGTCCCCTCTTTTTCAGCATGTCAAAGCGCAACCCCCGGCTTCTTTTAATCCTGTTTCAGATTGTGTTCTCCCTGTCCTTGCTTGTCAGCGGGGCTGAACTTTTTATCCGAAACGTAGAGGCAATCTCCGTGATGCTGGGAGTCCCTTCTTTCTTTCTGTCCCTTATCATCGCGCCGATTGCCACGGAGCTGCCCGAAAAGTTCAACAGCGTCATCTGGTTAAAGCAGCAGAAGGATACCCTGGCAATCGGTAATATTACCGGTGCCATGGTTTTTCAGAGCGTCATCCTTCCCAGCATCGGGATCTTCTTTACCAACTGGAGGTTTGTATCCGGCTCGGAAATCCCGGTTCTTTTGACGTACACATCGGCCGGACTGGCATTCCTCAGCCTGAAGATCAGGAAAAAACTGAACGCCTATATTTTATTGACAGGCGCCCTGTTCTACTTGATTTTCTTATGGACAACCCTTCACTGAGGAGACGGTAACATGAGCCCGCTGTTTATTTTCGCCACATCTTTTCTCATTGCCATGTCCGGCGCTCTTATGCCGGGCCCGATGCTCACGGTAACAATAAAAGAAAGCCTTCTGTATGGATGGCGTGCCGGCTTTTATATCTCTAGCGGGCATGGTATTGCCGAGATCATCATCATTGCCCTTTTTACTCTGGGTTTAAATCATCTACTCCAGGCCGAATGGATTTCCGCAGGAGTCGGGATCTGCGGCGGGCTGGTCCTGTTGCTGATGGGTGCGGATATTATCAGGAGTTCACTATCTGATAGTCTTAATATTGCTTACGAGGGCCTATCCCTTACGCAAGCGGAGTCAGGTTCGTTCTGGCGTCCCCTGCGGGAGGGGCTAGTTGCGAGCATTGCCAACCCGGGCTGGGTCATCTGGTGGTTCTCCATCGGGATTGTTTACGTCACCATGGCCCTGAAACAGGGCTGGATCGGGTTGGGTTCCTTTTATACCGGACATATTCTGGCCGACTTCACCTGGTACGTTTTTATTGCCATCACCGTTGCCACAGGCAAGAAATTTATGGGTAACCGGGCTTATAAGTGGATTTTAACAATTTGCGGTATCTTCCTGGTGGGCCTGGCCCTTTACTTTATGGGTAATGGAGTTAAGTCCACCATGGCCATTATAAAGTCGTAATAATTTTATGGGGGGTATAAGTTCATGAATGCCTATGACCGTGCCCACGAACTGGCACGGGCGCTGAAAGAGTCGGAGGAATACCGGGCCCTGAAAGAGGCCAGGAAGCGCCTTGAAGCCGATCCCACAAACAAAGAAATGCTTTTAGAATTCAGACGCGGGCAGTGGGAATTGGAAGCCGAACGGGCACTGGGGAAAGATGTCGATGGACAAAAAGTAAAGCGGCTGGAACAGCTTGCGGAACTGGTCAACCACAACCCCACCCTAAAGGAATACCTGACTGCCGAGTTTCGTTTTGCTCGCCTGATGACCGACGTTCAGAAAATATTAACGGATACATTGACTGAGTGGTCCGAGGCTGCTGCGGATTTTTTCGGAAAACAAGATTAACAACTATTGGATAGGCCCCAACTATTTTTTTCAGGGGGGAAGTAGTTGGAACAGGCTCACATTCACCTGGATGAATTTGCCCGGCTAAAATCTTTTTTTCACCAATTCGATCCGCGGGTGAAGATCGTCAGTTGCTTGATGCTGCTCGTGATCGTGGTATCCCTCCGCACCCTGGCAGGGCTTTTGTTTGCCCTGCTGTTTACCTCTTTAATGATTTTTGGGTCACATCTTCCCCTGGGGAGAATAGTAAAACGGCTCGGGTTTGTGGTCCCGATGCTGGTGGTGCTCTGTTTGTTTTTGCCCTTTGCACGACCGGGCACCCCTGTATTCAAGGTTCCTCTCGGTATCTTAACATTGACCTATTCCTGGGAGGGGCTGCAGGCCAGCGCTATTTTCTTCCTGCGCCTCCTCTGCGGAGCGCTGATAGTGATCCTCGTCACCTTTACTACCCCCTTTCATGTCCTGCTGCACTCGCTGGCGGATCTCCGGGTGCCCCCGATATTCATCCAGCTCATTCAATTTACCCTGCGGTATTTCTTTGTTCTGTATGATGAGACGATCCGGATGTTCCGTGCACGTCGCGCCCGGAATTTTAAAGCCGCCCGAAACTTCTGGTCCGGCCGGACCTTCAGCACCCTGGGGGGGTTGTTGGGTATGCTCTTTATCCGGTCCTACGAGCGCGGTGAAAGGGTGTACTATGCCATGCTGGCACGCGGCTTTCAAGGGGAAATCAGGGTTTTGGATCAATTTCAGGTTCGACCCAGGGACCTGTTGCTGGGTATGTCTCTCATTGTTTTAGGTGTGCTGAGTCTGATCATTGACCGGGGGGGATGGGGATGGGCGCACTTCTTGAGGTAGAAAACCTGTACTTCCGTTACCATGATGGAACACCTGCCTTAAACGGTATTTCATTGAGCATCAACCGGGGCGAAAAGGTTGCCATCCTGGGCCCTAACGGGGCGGGAAAATCAACACTGCTCCTGCACTTCAACGGTGTTTATCTTGCCCAGCAGGGAAAGGTGAGGGTTGCCGGGGAAGAGATTACTCGCGACAATGAAACCAGGCTGCGCGGGAAAGTGGGGATGGTTTTTCAGGATCCCGACGACCAGGTTTTTTCTCCAACCGTATGGGATGATGTTGCCTTTGGCCCCCTCAACCAGGGCCTTGGCAGGAAAGAGATTGAAGAGCGGGTCTTCCAGGCCCTGCAGGCGGTAGGTATGTGGGACTTGCGCTCCAGGGCTCCCCACCATTTGAGCTACGGGCAGAAAAAGCGTGTGGCCATTGCCGGCGTGATTGCCATGAACCCGGAGGTCATCGTGCTTGATGAGCCAACCGCCTTTCTTGATCCCGCAGGCCAGGAATCCCTCATGGAAATCCTGGCGGAGCTTCATCAAAGGGGCAAAACCATTATCGTTGCAACACATGATGTGGACATGGCTGCCGAATGGGCCGACAAGGTGATTATCCTGAAAGGGGGTAAAATACTGGCCCAGGGGGATACTATGCTTTTAGTACAGGATACCCTCGTGAAGGAGGCGGCTCTGAGATTTCCCGTGGTAAGCCAGGTGTTTCAGCGTATCCCCTCCCTGCTGGTGCGGCCGCTTCCCCGTACGGTAGATGAAGCGGCAAATGCTATAGCTACCCTTTTGAAAGATCGGGAGAAGAAAGATAAGCACCATATTGTTTCTTAACGCCTCTCTCTGGAAAGCTGATTGACACCTAGATGCCCTGTTGTTATAATCACTCTGATTTCTTTCTACTTTATGGGATGAGGGGAAGGGTTAAGAGGATGTTGCCGACACCTAATTGTTACTCACTGGTTTCCGCGGCAGCGGAGGCAGAAAAAGAACTCACTGCATTCGATCGCGCCCTCCTCAAGGCAGGGGTGGGCAATGTAAATCTTCTCAAGGTCAGCAGTATATTACCTCCCGGTGCCAAATTTGTTCCAAACCTGGAGATCCCGGCCGGTTCTCTGCTTCCCATTGCTTATGGGAGCGTGACCAGCTGTGAAGCGGGTGCCCTCATAGCGGCTGCAGTAGCAGTCGGAATAGGGGATGATTTCGGTGTGATCATGGAGTTTTCCGGCAGCTGTGGGCGGAGTGATGCGGAGAAAGAGGTCACTCAAATGGTCGAAGAGGCATTTTACTACCGAAAAATGGCTTTAAAAGAGATCAAGGTGGCCGGTGTTGAACACCGGGTAGTCCGCTGCGGCTGCGTATTCGCCGCTGTTCCACTCTGGTATTCGGATTCAAAAGTAAAGTAGAGAAGGAGCGGGATCAAAGGTGGAGTTATGGTTTACCGAGCTACAGAAACCCGGTATGAAAATAAGCTGCAAGGTGCTGCAGACGCTTCATCGTGAACAAACTCCCTTTCAGGAAATTGTTCTCCTGGATACGGTACAATTCGGACGCATGCTTGTCCTCGACGGGGCGGTCCAGGTGACTCTCCTGGATGAATTCGTCTACCACGAGATGCTGGCCCATGTACCGCTTCATGCCCATCCTGCGCCGAAAGATGTTTTGATCATCGGGGGAGGAGATGGCGGAACTGCGCGGGAGGTTTTGCGGCACACGGAGCTTGAAAGCGTTACCCTGGTGGAAATCGACAGAAGGGTTGTGGATGTCTGCCGCCGTTTCCTGCCGGAACTTTCCTGTTCCTATGACAACCCGAAGCTTCAGGTCCATTTTGAGGATGGGGTGGAGTATGTCAAAAACAAGAAAGCATGCTACGACGTGATCCTGGTTGACTCTCCTGATCCCGTCGGACAGGCTGCCCGTTTGTTCAGCGCGGAATTCTACCGGGCTATTTTCGAGGCCTTGCGTCCGGACGGAATATTTGCCGCCCAGACTGAATCCCCATTTGTTGACGCTGAGTTAATCGGGCGTGTTTACCGGGACGCCAACCGGGTGTTTCCGATCACCAAGCTTTACCAGGCTGTAGTGCCCACTTATCCTACGGCGCTTTGGACCTTTACAGTTGGCTCGAAACGATACGACCCGGAGACATGCCTGCGCAAGCCGTTATTCGAAGATGATCTCCGATACTATAACGCCGACCTGCACCAGGCATCTTTTAAGCTGCCGAATTTTGTTAAAAAACTTCTCCGTTAGGGTGTTCAGTCTTGAAACTGCAGGATATGTGCAGGCGGATCAGGAGTTTTCTGGGGTCCAATGACTCGTACGAATCTGCCGGGATCGTCTTGATAGGAATCCCGATGGATATTACTTCGAGTTTCCGCCCCGGTTCCCGCCAGGGGCCGCAGGCGATCCGGGATGCTTCCGAGGGACTTGAGGAGTACAGCCCTTATCTTGACCGGGAACTGAACGAATGCCCCTTTTACGATGGGGGAGACCTGGCTCTACCCTTCGGCAACGTGGAAATGTGTCTGCAGAAAATTGAAGAGGTCACCTGCCTACTCCTCGAAGATCGGAAAACTCCATTTTTTTTAGGAGGAGAACACCTGATCAGTTACCCGGTTGTCAAAACGCTGTGCCGTTATTATCCCGACCTCGTGGTTCTGCAATTTGATGCTCACGCCGACCTGCGCCACGATTACCTGGGGGAGATCTACTCCCACGCCACGGTGCTGCGAAGGATCTGTGAAGTGGTGGGGAACAATAACGTGTTTCAGTTCGGTATTCGTTCCGGGACAAAGGAGGAATTCAGTTACGGGCGATCATATACAAATTTCTATCCTTTTGAATTGAGCACGGCGCTGGATTCCTGTATTCCCCTGTTGAAGGAACGGTCGGTTTACGTTACCCTTGATATTGATGTGATAGATCCCGGGTACGCACCCGGCACGGGCACACCGGAGCCCGGTGGGGCAACACCTGAGGAGCTATTCAAGGTTATCGCCCTCTTGAAGGGGCTTCAGGTGGTTGGCTGCGATTTGGTCGAGGTGGCTCCGACCTACGATCCGGGGGGGATTACCTCTCTGCTTGCGGCCAAGCTGGTAAGGGAGGAAATGCTGGCATTTTCTTCGAGATTTGTTTCTTCAGAAAAGCACTGCTTGTAAAAGGAGAAATGCTGTTAAGGTAGAATTATTTATATTGTTCCATAAAATGTTTACGAGGGGGTTTTGCGATGTGTGAGTGTTGTACACCGAAAGAGCACCTTGGCCACCTCCATCTGCACGGCTTTGGCGCAAACAGCATGGAGAGCCTTGAAGCAGAGGTAAGAAAACTGCCCGGAGTGTTCCGTGCCGTACCCGATGACCACGGGGATGCCGCGGCGGTAGTGCTTTTTGATAAGCGCATTATTACCGAAGAGCGTTTGAAGAGCATCCTTAACGAGCAGGGATACCAGGTCTAGCAAAAAATCAGGTAGCAGGTTGACGAGATTGAAAAAGGATGCTATAATAAACCTGCTCCTGAGCCGAAAGGCTCAAAGGGAGCAAGATGACGGGCGATTAGCTCAGCTGGGAAGAGCGCCTGCCTTACAAGCAGGAGGTCGGCAGTTCAAACCTGTCATCGCCCACCATGCAAGGGAGATACCTGTTGGATAATAGATGATAATATAAGGAGCTGTAGTGTAGTGGTTTAACACGTCGGCCTGTCAAGCCGAAGATCGCGGGTTCGAGTCCCGTCAGCTCCGCCATTTTAAATATGAAAAGTAAAATGTGGCTCGGTAGCTCAGTTGGTAGAGCAGCGGACTGAAAATCCGCGTGTCGGCGGTTCGATTCCGCCCTGAGCCACCATTTCAGAACAACGAGCGGAAGTAGCTCAGCGGTAGAGCATCGCCTTGCCAAGGCGAGGGCCGCGGGTTCAAATCCCGTCTTCCGCTCCAGATAAAATTAATCCCTTCTGAAAGAAGGGATTTTGTTTATATGCAAGATGAGGTCAAAATGCCTTTCTGGGTGTTGTAAATCCAGATTTTTTGTTATATAATTCATAATAAAGCACAATGAGGGCAAGTGGCGAAGTGGTAACGCTGCGGACTGCAAATCCGCCATGCACCGGTTCGAATCCGGTCTTGCCCTCCAATTTTTGTTTCTGCCGGAGTGGCGGAAGTGGCAGACGCAAGGGACTTAAAATCCCTCGGTCTTTCGAGACCGTACCGGTTCAAGTCCGGTCTCCGGCACCAGGAATATATGTACGGTTTCCGTATCCAGATAAATGAAGGAGTTAGCGACCAAAACCAACATGCAAATCTCCCCTATAAAAGCAAGAGGGAGATTTTTTATTGCCTGTTGTGCGTCAAAGTGGGCGGAATTCTTCCTCAGATTCTTTATTAAAAATGTATTTCCAGGTGGTACGTGCATTTTGCGACGATCCTTCTTGAGCATTTCTCCTTTTACTCTCATGACGCGGGGAGTGAGAGATGGTGATGCTGTTGAGGATTGTTTCTGTTGTTTCGATTAAATGGCCGTCCTGGTAGCGCGACCTCCTGAGTTCTGCGCGGGGAATGACGACAGTTACTTCGTGAGGTACGGGAATTGTGGAAAGACGCTGTACTTTCATTGTCACATCAGCGATAATAACAGTGATCTCATCTTTTTGTAGAGGCATAATCTTTCCTCAACTCCCATTTTCTAGGCGTTAATATTTAATATAAATATATGAAGTTCGGGTCAACAAAGGTATTGGTCAAATCGAAGGGCCTTTTTATTCATCAGAGCGGGTTGGAGAATGAGGTGGTTTCGTGAACTGGATTGACATTACGCTGCCGATGCGGGAGGATTATCCGTGCTGGCCCGGTGACGCTCCCTTTCAGCGAAGGGTCAATGCAGTGATCGGAAAAGAGGGAGCCGAGTTTAACCTCTCCAGTATCTGCACAAGCATGCACTTTGGAACCCACGTCGACGCCCCCTATCACTTCAGAATTGACGGAAAAAGGGTCGAGGAACTCGATTGGAACTTGCTAATAGGTCCCTGCCGTGTTGTGGAAGTAGAAAGGGTGGAGGGTAATATCAGCATAGAAGATTTAAAAGAAAAAGTCCCTCCTGACACCGTCAGGCTGCTGGTAAAGACGGCCAATTCCCGCCGCATTCACGACCGGGAATTTCATCAAGACTATATCGCTTTTTCTCCCGAATCCATACGGTGGTTGCTGGGCCAGGGTGTAAGACTTTTGGGTATCGATTATTATTCCATCGGTCCCTTCACTAGCGAAGGCAGCTTAGTGCACCGTCTTTTCTTTCAGAACAATGACACTGTTGCATTGGAGGCCGTGGATTTAACGGCGGTAAAACCCGGTGAGTACCAGCTTATTTGTCTTCCCCTGAAGGTTTCCGGGGCGGATGGAGCACCGGCCAGAGTGCTGCTGGGAAAGCCGGCTGGCAGCCTGACGTAGTTGCAAGGGTAAAATGTTTTCGGAAGGAAATACTGTGGGATAAATAAATACTGTGGGATAAATAACGATAGGTAACGGGATGCAGGAGGTCCTCAAAAAATGCTCCAAGAGAGGGTTTGTGTGATCGGTGGTGGTCCTGCCGGCCTGGCCGCGGCCTGTGAAGGCGCCAGGTTAGGGCTTAAGGTGGACCTGCTGGAGAGAAACCAGATCGGGACTAATATAAGGTGTGCCGAAGGTTTCTATGACTCCTTGCATTTGCTGGGTAAACCTCAGGCCGGATTACGGTTTAAAGTTCAAGAGGCTGTGCTGAAGGTTCAGAGGGAGTATAAGGTTGACTGCAGAAAGATCAACCTCTGGATGATCGACCGTTCCGAATGGCAGCGTTCTTTAGCGGAGCAGGCCAGGGAAGCCGGAGCAAGGATCCTGGAAAATACGCGGGTAACGGTTGATATCCTCCGAGATTTGCAGAGGGAGTATGATTGGATTATTGACTCCAGCGGTGTGCCTTCAATTACCTCCCTTTTGTACGGGTTTAGGGATTATTATCGTCGTTACGGGGCCGTTACCGCTCAATATGTTGTCGAGGGAGACTTTTCAAAACTTGGGGAGCGCCTCAAGTTTGTTTTATTCCCCCATTATGCCGGGTATTACTGGATCTTTCCCAAGGGCCGCGACGCCACAGGTCGTGAGACTGCCAATGTCGGAATCGGGTATTTCCCTTCCAATGGGAAGGGAAAACGGGGCGATATCTTATGGGAAGAACTGAATAATGTTCTCGAAAGGGAAAAAATCGAGGGAAAAATTATCAGGCGTCTTGGGGGACTGGCGCCGGTAAAATTGCGGGAGCAGCTCCGGTATGGAAATATCCTGCTGGTAGGGGATGCGGCCGGGTGTGCCTCCCCTCTGCATGGAGGCGGGATTGATACCGCCTATGTTACAGGGCAGTTGGCGGCAAGATGGATTGCCTCCGGCCAGGCATATGACTTTTCGCACGAGGTATGGCGCCTCTTGAGGCGGAAGCTCAAAGTTGAGGAGCGTCTCTGCCGGCTGTGGGAACGGCTGGACGCGGATACCCTCGATCACTTTGCCGGATTGATAGCTCGTGATTACAGGAGCATCGGCATCCGGTGGTTTGCCACGCATTTCTGGATGCTTTTGAGCAATCTGGGAACGGGAATCCGTTTTCGGTCCGGATTGCTGAGGGGCGAGTGGTAAGATTAATATTCGGGATCGGGGAGGGGTATAATTCCTCCTTTTTCTTGCAGCAATTTATAAGTTTTTTCATCCACTTTTCCTGTAACGGGCAGACCGTATGCTGCCTGAAAGAAACGGACCCCGAGGTCGGTCAGGTAACCATACCAGCTGTCGCAGAGGTAGGGGTAGAACCCCAGTTGTTTCAGGGACATCTGAACGTATACGACATCCGGGCCACAACTCCCCCGTGAAAGCAGGCGGTTCCAGGTTTTTGCCATCCAGTGGGGAGGACCCACAATTTTCACCCGGGTTCCAACCGGTGCCCACTCATAAACCTGGATGACATCTTCGTTGTACATCCTGATACAACCCGCCGATACCGCCTCCCCGATGGACCAGGGCTTGTTTGTTCCATGTATTCCATAAATTCCCCAGGGAACATTGAGGCCGAGCCAGCGAACACCAAAGCCACCTTCACAATTTGCGTCTTTATCGATAATCGTCCAGTCTCCGACCGGCGAGGGTGTTGAGAGTTTGCCTACGGCGACGGGAAACCGGTGATAGACCCGGTCTCCGTCCATTACTGTTAATGTTCTTTTTTTTGTGTCCACAATAATGCTGACCGGTCCCTGTGGCGGTGCGGTAGCCGGAGAGTTGACCGGTCGCTCACACCCCTTCGAAAGTGCGGTCCATGTAATGTCGCTTACCCGGGATGTTGGATATAAATGGTTTTTCTTATGAAAATTGATCACTGCCTCTGCCGTGCTCGTGCCATAAATCCCGTCACAGGCACCGTTGTAAAATCCCAGTTGTTTTAGACGTTTTTGGAGTTCAACGACATCGTCGCCCCGCATATATGGGTTGGTTATGTATAATTCTCTATCTGCATCGGGGCAATACACCCTTTGGGCGGAAGCGCTTTTAAACGGTATAAGCAAACCAAACAGAATAGCTGTAATAAGAAAAAGCTTGAACCCATGATCGCAACTGCGAGACATGAAATACCCCCCCATTTAATTTTGTTGTTTCATGGTTTTTTTATGCGACGAGAGGACCGGAAGGAAACAGTTTCAGGACCATACAGAGTAGCGATATCACAGAATTATAAATTTGCGGGTTACACTTGACCAAACGCTCAATAATAGTTATAATTCAAAGCGTAGGTAGTGGGCGCGTAGCTCAGTGGGAGAGCACCTCCTTGACGCGGAGGGGGTCATAGGTTCAATCCCTATCGCGCCCACCATTTATTTTTTGAAAGCCTTGTGTGACAAGGCTTATAGCCTCTAAAACTAAAGCCCAGGCCGATAACCAACGTCCGTAAAAACCCGTAAAATTCCGCAATGTATCCTTAGAACTTAGATGAAATCTTGGATGGATAGCATAAAATAGAAAGCACCTGCAGGCGATGAACCTGCTGTTTTTATAGAGCATTGTCATTTCTCACTCACGACTAGAGAGGGGTATGCAGAGAAAGAAGTGTGGGAAAAGGCGGGACAAGGCGGGAAACCTTGAGACAGAAGGGTTTTAGGAGAGACGAGGTAGGCGACAGCGACCCCGTCTTTTTCTCATGGATCGTGAGAAAATGAGGTTTAGGGGCGTTAAGAACGCGGGCGGTCGGGTTATTAACGCAGGTGTTAACGGCGGCGTTAATGGCGTTAAAGCCAGACGTGGCGCTGGTTTGCGGGTATTTTATACGGCGGCCTGCACGGAGGGGCGTTAACGGGAATTTGACAACCTGAAGCAGTACCGTAAGGGGGTATATAAAAATTGGCGTCAGGCCAAACGGGACAAGGCTTTAAGGGCAATTTGGAAGGTGTTGGAATTTGACAACCAAAAGGCGGCATGAAGGGGCTAAATTTGCATAAATTTGCAGTAAGTATGTATAGATATACACAACAAAAGGCAGAAAGGATGGCTGGAGAGAAAACTGGTAATGGAAATGGGTGATTGGGGGCCGGTAAGCGGTGGTCTTAAGGGTAAGTTAACACCGGGTTAACGGAAGATTAACGCCCTCCCGGAAGGGTTTTAATGAGCCGGGAGGGCGCGGAAAAGGGGTGTCGTTATTTATGCCGCTCCAGAAACTCTTTGACCTGTGAAGTGTAGTTCACGAACTCGGACTTGAAATAGCCTGGATCCGCTGGTGAGCCAGTTAGGTAATTTGTGTACTCCTGCCACAGAATGTAAAGGGCTGCGGCCGCGCCAACTAGAGCATTACCCTGAGCGAATTATGTCTGTCTGCCCTTGGGCGGGATCGTAGGATACTTTCATTTTATCGAATAAAGACTGTCTATCACGGTTCCATTTGGCGGACCATTGACGCCAGGAGGTTTCGTCCATATTAGATTTGTACGCTTGCTCCAATTGTTTATAGAGATTTTGCAATGAATCTAGATCGGCGGATAGCTGTTCTATCGTGGGCGCAGGGTGGGCTGCGGACTGAGAAGCTGCAGGTTGAGCGGTTTCAATTTGCGCAACCGGTTTCGTATTTTGTGGTTCTGTCTGTGGTGATTTTTGACCACACCCAGTGGCTATTAAACCAAGAGTGGTGATTGCAGCGAGCAGAAAAGTCCACCTTCGCATGGCCTTAACTCCTTTCTAAAGATGGATGGCAGGGCCAATCGTAACCAGCCCTGCAATGGGGACATTGGACTAAAGTTTGTCCTGCAAGGGTCTTAGAAAAAGCCGTTTGCCTGTTGGAGGCGCGGGCTTTCTGGATCCTTTTCTTTAGGTTCTTTAGGCTGGGCGGAAGGGCCTGACTTGCCAGGAGCCACTTTCTGGCCGTAGTAGTAAGTGGCTCGGGCAAGGAGGTCTTTACGCTGCTCCTCTGTTAACTCCGACCAGTAACAGAGGAGCTTTTTTGTTTCTTCGGGGAGGTCGCTGGTGGCGGCCTCCTCCTTGTTTTTCGCGCGGTTCACACGCCCCATGCTCTGGATCAGGCTTTCCACGGCCGGCGGGGGCAGGCCGGAAAGTTCCGCAACCCGGCGTATGAAGCGCTCAGGCGACATCTCCCCTTTCAGATAGGATTCCAGTTCTTCTTTTTCCAGGGCGGCCACGGCGGCCATGACGCGGGCGGCGTCGGGCTCCCTGGCGCGCTTTACCGGTTGCGGCGGGCCAGGGCCTTCGCCGGTGACCAGCCACTCGACGGTGGTGCCCAGGGCGCGGGCCAGCCGGCAGAGGGTTACGGCGTCCGGAAGGCGGCCGGCGAGGGCGGATTCAACCACGGCCTGGTCAACCTCGGCGAGTTCGGCCAACCCGGTAGGGTCCAGGCTGGCTTCCTTGAGGCTATCGGCGAAGCGGCGGGCAAAACCCGGTTCCCCCTCCCTCTCTTCGGTCGGTGCGCCGGTCACAAGCCATTCCGGATCGACGTTCAGCAGTGAAGCTAGCTTTACAAGGGTTTCGCCTTTTGGCTGCGTGACTCCCCGGACATAATTGGTCATCGTATTCTTGCTGATACCAATAATTTGGGACACACGGCGCTGAGTTAATCCGGCCTTTTTTATTGCTTCTCGTAGCCGTTCCCCAAACCGTTCATTGTTTTCCATTATCCCACTTAGCACCCCCTTCCAATTAGTTTTCCCAAAAACTTGTGAACTAATACTTGACCTTGTCCCAAGTATTTGGTATCCTTTATGGTAGGGCAACTTATTGCCCATACCAATTACATATTAGCACGTCACAAGTTCTTTAGACAAGGAGAACCATCAGAGCCATTACGACAAGAAATGGAAAGGAGGTGCAGCGGTGAAGAAGCGACCGAAATACCTGTGGGGCCTGCGGCGCAGGGGCTACAACTGGGAAGTGATCGACTACGAGGGGCATGTATGGAGGCGGAGCAGCCTGGAAGAGGCCATCGAGTACGCCCGCAGCTTCGGGGCGGACCTGGAGCTGGAAGACGGGCGCATCATTCAGACGTTGGATGGCCAGGTCCTGAAGTTACTGGCGTAATCAATAAAATCAGGAGGAAATTTGGTTTGGGGAAACAGGAGCGTGAGAGGCAACTGAAGATCTATGTGGCGTCATCGTGGCGGAATTCCCGCCAGCAGGAAGTCGTGCAACTGCTTCGGGACCATGGTTACCAGGTTTACGACTTCAAGAACCCGATGCCGGGCAACCATGGTTTCCACTGGTCCGAGATCAGCCCGGAGTGGAAGAATTGGGGAGCGGCGGAGTTCCGGGAAGCCCTGGGGCACCCGGTGGCCGAGATGGGTTTCGCTCTAGACATGGCGGCCTTGCGGGAATGTGACGTGTGCGTGCTGGTCCTGCCCTGCGGCAGGAGCGCTCACCTGGAAGCGGGATACGCCCTGGGCGCGGGCAAGCCTACCATCATCCTGTTGTCCGGCCGGGATGAGCCGGAACTGATGTACAAGATGACACCATACATCTGCACCAGCCAGGAAGAGGTCCTGAGCTGCCTGGAGCAAATGCGAGGCTGTATACCCAGTTCAGGGAGGTGGACAAATGGGCGTGCTGCCTGTGGCAGAAGTGAAACACCTGCCCCGGCGCGTCAAGCGTCAAATGTGGAAGGGTTGGTGGAAACACCGGAGGGATGAAATCGAAGGCATAAACCGGGCCGAGCAGCGGCGCAATTGGCGCGAGCTATGGGGACTGCTGAGGACACCTAATTAAGGCAAGCATAGCCAATACGGGAGGTGGTTGCATGAAGCGGCTAACCAGGCTGGGGGTTGAAGTGAAGAGGTGGCTTTTGGACCACCGCATGACGCAGCGGGAGCTGGCGGCCCGGCTGGGCGTCAGCGAACAGTACTTATCTAAAATCCTGTACGGCCAGAAGCCGGTGGGCAAGTACCTCCCGGCGCTGGCGGAAACGTTGGGCATGGGCGTGGACGAGCTGAAGGAACTGGCGGCGTGAAGGCCGGTGATACGGCCATCACGCCTGGCGGCGAAAGCCACGCGACGGTAGCATGAGGGGGTTTCCAGGGTGGAAGTCAGGTTGACAGTGGCTGAGGCGGCCGACCTGATGGGGGTCAGCCGCCAGGCGGTGCTTAAAGCAATAAAGGCGTTCAACCCGGTAAGGGACGGCAATCAATGGCTGATCCCTCTTTCCGCCCTGCCCGCCCATGCCCAAAACCGTTACTTCGAGCAGCAGAGAATGGAACAGGTGCAAAAGGCCGCCGACGGCACCAACCTGGCGGAGATCATCGAAGCCGAGGGCCAGGAGATCGTCACCGAAGCCCTGCGGCGGGAGGTGTTCGTCCGCCAGGCACTGGAGTATACCGGCGAGGACGTGACAATGCAGCGGCAGAGCCTGGCCAGGATGGCCGGGGTCAGCCTGGCCACGCTGTACCGCTGGATTGCATCTTACCAGGAAAGGGGGTTTATGGGCATATTGGACGGACTGCGCAAGACCAGGGAAAGCGAGGGATACGGCAGCAAGTCCTTTGACCCCGAGGCCCTGGAATTTGCCAAGAAGCTCTACCTCACATCATTAAAGCCGACCCTGGCCTGGGTTTACGAGCGGGTGCAGGAGCGGGCCGAACAAGAGGGCTGGAAGGTGGGCAGCTACCAGAGCTTCTGCCGGGCGATCAAGGACATGGTCCGCTACGCGGAAGAGGTCATGGGCCGCGAGGGCGTGGAGGCTTACCGGAAGAAGGTCATGCCCAAGGTAATCAGGCGCAAGCCGCGCTTGGTCAATCAGGTCTGGGTGGGCGACCACCACCAGTTGGACTTCTTTATCGAGCACAAAGGGAAGCTGGTGCGCCCCTGGCTGACGGCCTGGCTGGACATGACTACGGCGGCCTTTGTGGGCTGGTGCATCTGCCTGCAGCCGTCTAGCGACACCATCGCCTTGGCTTTCCGCCACGGCGTGCTGCCCAAGGCGGAACCAGATAACCCGCTGTGCGGCCTACCGATGGAAGCCTACATCGACAACGGCAAGGACTACCGGAGCGACCGGCTGGACGCCGTCTTCAAAGCCCTGCGCATAGACGTAACCTACTGCGAAGAATACAGCCCGTGGTCCAAACCGGTGGAAAGAGCCTTCGGCACGGTGGCTGACCGCTTCAGCCGCTACGCCCCCGGCTACATCGGCAATTCGCCCCAGAACAAGCCGGAAAAGGCCTTCGAGAAGGCCCAGAAGCTGCAAAAAGAAGGCAAGCTGTGGACCTTGGAGCAGACCATACAGCAGTTCGCCTATTGGCTGGTGTCCGACTACCACACCCGCATCCACTCCGGGATCAAGACCACCCCATACGACGCCTTCAGGAAAAAGCCCAAAGCGCGTCTTGACATGCCCGACCCGAGGGCGCTGGACATCCTGCTGATGCGCGCGGACACCAGGAAGGTGTTCGACGAGGGCATCAAGATGCAGAACTTCTGGTATGCTTCGCCGGAGCTGTGGAAGCTGGTGGGCGAAACGGTGACGGTTTATTACGACCCGTACCGCCTGGGCGAGTTGGTGGTTTACCACAAGGGCAAATTCGCCTGCCTGGCCTACAACCGGGAGCTTATGGAAATGGGAGCCACCCAGGACGACCTCAAAGAGTTCCTGGCCATGCGCCGGCGCGCTCAGAAGGAGCTGGAGCGCCAGATCAAAGAGAACAACAAGACCCTGGAAGAAGTGGTCGAGGAGCGGCGCAGGGCCGGGGCCAGGGCGGGGACGACGGCCGTCCGAGCAGACAAGCCCCAGGTGGCTACTCTCACCGGCCACGAGGCGGCCGGAAAAGCGCGGGCCGAGGCCTCCATCCCGGCCAAGGCCGGCAAGCGGGCCAAGAGGAATCTGGCGGACGAGTACATCAAGGCGCTGGCCGAGGGCTAGGGCCTGAAATTCAAAACCCAAAGAAAAGGAGGAATGGAAGATGTCTCTGGCGTTGGTGGGCAAAAAAGAGGCTGCTGTTGACCAGGACCAAGCGCGGGAATGGCTGCGCTACATGACCGAGGAAAGGGGCGTCACGAAGGAGGAGATCGCCCGGCAGATCGGCGTTTCCAGGCCGCTGGTGTCCAGGTTCGCATCCGGGCTGGATTCCGAGCAGGTGGCGGCCAAGCTCCTGGAGCTGAAGGCGGCCGTGGAGGCGGCCGAACAGGCGCAGGCTTCCGGGGAGGCAGCGGCGGCTCAGGAGTACCGGACCACGGTGGACTTTATGATGACCGAGGACGCCAAACGGGTGATCGGAGTCTGCAAGGCCTGCGCCAAGGAGCGCGCCATGGGCGTGATCCTGGGGGCTCCCGGAAGCGGTAAAACCACGGCCCTGAACGAGTACCTAAAGCAGGACCCGCGCGCCATCCTGATCACCGCCGACGTGCTGATGACCAGCAAGCAACTGGTGGAAGAGATCGCCCAGGCCGTGGGGGTCGAACTGGGCGGGGGATTGAGGGACATCATGCAGCGGGTGGTGGCGGCCCTGCGGGCCGAGCCCCGGCTGATTATCGTGGATGAGGCCGACATGCTGGTGTCGTCATCATCCCGGACGGTACGCAAGCTGGAAATCCTGCGCATGCTTTACGACCAGGGGAAGACCGGCGTGGTGGTCTGCGGCCTGCCGCGCTTACGGGCCTGGCTTACCAGGGGACCTTCCCTGCGGGAGAACCTGGCCCAGCTCTACAGCCGGGTGAGCTTCCTGCGGGAGCTGCAGGGGGTGACTAAGGACGAGATGCAGGCCATCCTGGCCCAGTTCAACATGACACCGGCGGCCAGGGAGTACCTGCTGGCCAGGGGCGCGGCCAGGGAGGCCGGCGGGATGCGCCGGTTAACGACGATCTTGAGGCGCGCCCTGGACATCGCGGACGGTGGGGTGATCAATGAAGCGATAGTCATGGCGGCCGAGGAGCTGACTCTGAAATGAAACCCGCCCCGCTTCCCGCGCAGGGGCAGAAGGTCTGGCGTTACCTGAAGCTGAAGGCCGTGGGCCGCCGGAACGCCGTGCGGGCCAGGGATTTGGCCAGGGCGCTGGAGATGCCGGAGCGGACGGTCCGGGCCGCCATCCACGAGCTGCGATGCCTGGGGGTGCCGGTGGGTTCGGCGGTAGAGCCACCCACCGGGTTCTATATCCCGGCGGACCGGGAGGAAGCGGACGCCTGTTCCCGTCACCTGTGGGCCAGGGTGCGCGAGATCGCCCAGGCGGCCAGGGCCTTCGACCGGGCGGCGGAAGAGCTGGGCTTAAACCGGGGGCAGGCGGAGCAGATCAGGCTGGTCTTTGGAGAGGAGGGAGAATGATGGAAACCTATAAGCCCAGGCGCAGCGGCTACCCCCGCGACCTGCGGGAGGCCGGTCCATCGGGCGAGGTGAAAACCCACTGGCAGCCGGAAGCCTTCACCTGGTACGGCGAGGAGGCCCGCGTGAAGGGAAACGGCAACGACCCCTTCGTCTATGTGGGCAAGTCTCATTTAAGGGTTTCCAGCGCTGCGGCCCTGGAGGCCGGCATGAAGGCCGGCGACCGGGTGCAGATCGGCATCAACAAGCAATTTCTGGCCATTAAGAAAAGCGAAACTGGCATCCCGGCCAAGTCGGACAGGGGCAAGGCTTCCACTCATGGACTTCTTATTTCAGCGAGCAAGTTGATCAGAAAGCTGGCCGACGACGGCTGGCCCGTCCCCTGCCGCGTGGCCTGCGTGTTCGACCAGAAAAGTGGCATGCTGGTGGCCCGTAAACCAGGGGGGGCTTCATCATGATCTCTCCCTGGTGGCTAATAGCGGCCTTTATCATCGGGGGCTGGGTGGGCTTCTTTACGGCGGCCTGGCTTTCGGCGGCCGGGCGGACCGACGAGGAAGCAGGTGCGCTGTACCGGCCGGAGGTGACCGACTGATGGAGCTGGCGGAACTGCGGCAGCGGTACACTCCGGCCCAACTCCGGGTGGTGGACCAATACTTCCATGTGCTGGCCGCCACCCGGAAAACCGGCAAGATCGCCCCGTCGGTACTGGCCAAGGAGATGGAATACTGGTCCAGGTTCCCGCCCGAGGTGGTGGTGGAGGCCTTGCAAATCCACATCCGAAAATACCCGGCCAAAAAGGAAGTCTACACCAGGGGCATCATGCGGGAGCTGGCGCGGGAAAGGGGTGAAGCGAGTGCAAAAGCTGGCGCAGGCCATCCAGAGCGTGGCGGCTATGGCCGGGGTCGGTACAGGGGCCACTACATCGACGGAAGCGACGAAAGCAACATGCCCTTTTAGCGAGTGCGACGGCAGCGGCTGGGTGCTGGTCAAGGATGAACACGGCGAGCGGATGCGCCGCTGCCGCTGTTTTCTGGCCAGGGAGCAGCAGGCTAGACTGGAACGCCTGTTTAAGGCGGCCAGGGTGCCCCGGCGGTTTCAAAAGAAGCGCCTGGAAGACTTCGACCCTACCTACCAGAAGGGGGCCTGGAAGATCGCCTGCCGGTACGTGGAGCAATTCGAAGCCATCCGGGGCGAGAACAAAAACGGGCTGTGCTTCATCGGCCCGCCGGGCACGGGCAAGAGCCACCTGGCTTACGGCATCCTGAACAGCCTCCTGGCGAAGGGGGTGCCGGGAGTGTGCGGCAGCGTGCCGGAGATAATGGACCTCTTGAGGCCGCAGACCGGACCAGGCCAAGAGGCGCAGGAGCGCCTGGAACTACTGAAGACCCTGGACGTGGTGATCCTGGACGACCTGGGGGCGGAGCGCAATACCGAGTGGGTGACGGAACGCCTGTACGTCATCATCAACGCAAGGTATAACGACATGCTGCCGACCATTATCACCTCCAACCTGGAGCTGGAGGAACTGGAGAAGTTGCCAGGGTGGGAGCGGATCACCAGCAGGCTGTTCGAGATGTGTCATGTGGTCACGGTGGACGGGCCGGACTACCGGAAAGGGGTGAAACGGTGAGGATGTTTGCCAGAAGGAGCGGCCGGGTTGAACGGGTACAGGTGACGCCCGCCGACATTGCTGCGGCCCTGGAGGCGGTCCAACAGGCCGAGGCCAGGTTTAACCAGGTGACGGAAAGAGACCTGGTGGATGCCGCCGCGCTGGAAGTAACGGCGGCCCGGATAAGGCTCAGTTACCTGTTCAGGCTGGCCAGGATGGAGCGAGGCATAGTGTAAAAACTTCAAGGAGGGATGAACATGGCAAAGGCAGCAACCGCAAGGCGCAGGCTGGAGGACACCGCCCTCAAGAGCTGGACGGAGGTAGACGACACCCTGCGCGAAATCGGCCGGATCGACCTGGAGATCGAGAGCATGGAGGCGGAATACAACCGCAAGATAACCGACCTAAAAGAGGAGCTGGCCAACCAGGCCCAACCTCTCCAGGAGCGCAAGGCTTTCCTGGAGCGGTTGGTGAAGGAGTTCGCCGAAACTCACAAGGACGGCCTGGACGGCAAGAAGTCCAGGGAGCTGAACTTCGGGCGCATCGGTTTCCGGCAATCAACCAAAGTGATCCTGCGCAACGTCAAGGCCATCATCGCGGCTCTGAAAGCCAGGGGAATGACCGACTGCATCGTGATTAAGGAAGAGGTCAGCAAGGACACCCTGAAGAAGTACGACCCGGCTACCGTTGAGGCCGTGGGCGCTAAGATCAAGACCGAAGACGTATTCTGGTACGAGGTCAACCGGGACAAGCTGGTGGAGGTGTAGGTCGTGAGGGGCGCGGTAGCGGAAATCCTGGCGTACATCTTTATCGGCTTCGCGGCCGGATATTTCACGGCGGCGGTTGTAGTAGCGAGGCACTGGGGCTGGCTCCCATAGGGGGTGCTGGCCTTGCGCGGGAAGAAGGTTACGGTTATTCTCACAGAACATTTCAAGGAACGTTACCGGGAGCGGGTGGGCAACGCCCCCCCTTCCGCGCAGCAGGCCTGGGTGGCCAGGAGCCTCAAGAGCAGGAGACCCAAAAGCCAGAGCGACGGCAAGTTCAGGCTGAAACTGGTGGGCAGCCGGCATGTGGTGGTGCTGGCCAGGGAGAAGGGCGTATGGGTGGCGGTAACCGTAGAATGATGAAGCCAAGGGGGGTTGAACATGGACGGCATCACGGCAGCGCAAAGGAAGAAAGTCTTTGCTACGGCGAGGGAGCTGTGCCTGGACGATGACCTTCTGCACGCCATCGTGGAAGGCCTGACGGGCAAGGAGCACATATCCGAACTGACCAAGCGGGAAGCCGCCCTGGTCATTGACGACCTGGAAAACCGGGCCAACCGTTCGCGGTCCATCGTTTTGCCGGGCGGCCGCAAGGTGGCCCTGGCCACCAAAAAGCAACTCTGGAAGATCAGAGAGCTGGAAAAGGAGCTGGGCTGGGCCGACAACCCGAAGCGCCTGCAGGGGTTCTGCCGCAAGTATGCCGGTGTGGACAACCCCCAGTGGCTTACCAGGGCGCAGGCCTGGCGGGTGATCGAGGGCTTAAAGGCCCTGGCCGGCAGAAAGGAGTGTGCGGCACCTTGACGCCGGCAGAATTGATGATTAAGATAACAGGGAGGGTGGCAATTTGGAGCAGTGGATGAAAGAGATCAATCCCGAGGTGCTACCCGAGCCCTACCGGAAGCTGACATCCATCATCGGCCTGGAGAATACCATGAAACTGGCGAAGGAGTTCCAGGGCACCACCCTGTATTTTACAAAGCTGGACAGTACCATCAAGCTCATCAGGGACAAGAAAATCAGGGAGGAATTCGACGGCGGCAACCACAAGCAATTGGCGATCAAGTACGGGCTGACGGAGGCCTGGGTCAGGAAGATACTGGCCGAGCGGCCGGATGAAAGCCACCAGCCGTCCCTTTTTAGCGAAGAATTCCTGGAAAGCACTTTCGGGAAATAAATTTCTCAAGGGCTTTTTTTGAAACCGGATATGCGGGCAGGTTACAATCCCAGTAGATGCTGGGATTTTTCTTTTTGGTTCAAAACTTTGCCGGCGAGGTGCAACATGAGCAGCATTGCAGTGCAAATCCTTCTCATGGTCCTTTCGGCCACCCTGGCCGCTCTTGGGTACCTGATCCAGGACACCAGAAACACGCTTAAAGAGCGGCAGGCGAAGCAGGAAGAGGCGACGGAGCTTCTGGCCAAGGAGCTGGCGGACTTTAAGGCTGCGCTTCCCCGCCAGTACGTCCTGCGGGAGGACTTCATCAGGACGACGGCCACCCTGGAGGCGAAGATCGACCGGGTGGCGACCGACACGACAGAAATTAAAGAGGCCATCGCCAAACTGGTGGGAGGTGTAAAGTAAGTGGCGAAGACCAATCGAGCCGAGGCCCGCGAGATTAGGGGCCGCATTTTGAAAATCCTGGACCTGGACTATCCCCACGAGGTAAGCGACCGCGTGATCGCCCTAACTCTAAATGACATAAGCTACAACGTTAACCCGGCCATTTTGCAGGGTTACCTGGACTACCTGGAGGACAAGGGGTACGTGGAGTGCCGGCAGCTTGAATCCGACGACCTGGGCCTGACCATGAGGGTGGCCAAGCTGACCGCGAAGGGCAAGGACCTGCTGGAGGGCAACATCCCGGACGATCCGGGAGTGAATGTTTAATGGCCAGGCGGAAGCACTCCAAGATCGAAAGGGAGCTGCCGCCCGAGCTGGTGGAGGAAATCAATGCCCGTCTGGTGGAGGGCCATACCTACCAGGAGGTGGCCGACTGGCTGAGGCAGATGGGCCACCAGGTCAGCAAGTCCTCCGTGGGCCGCTACGGCAAGGACTTCCTGGCCCGGCTGGAGCGGCTGCGCATCGTTCGCGACCAGGCCAGGGCCATCGTGGAGGACAACGCCGACCGGCCGGCCACCGAGCTGAACGAAGCGGCCAGCGCCCTGGCCAGCCAGCTCATAACCGAGGCCCTGCTGGCCGCCGGGGATGCCGGGCAGGGGCTGGACAAGAAGGTTACCGAGGCCATCAAGGCCCTGGCACTGCTTGAGCGCAGCGCCGTGGCGAGGGAGCGGCTGAAGCTGGAGTTCAAGCAAAAGGCGGAGGCGGCGGTGAAACAGATCGAGCAGACGGCCCAGAAGAAGGGCCTCGACCCGGAAACTTTGGCCATAATCAAGGAGCAAATCTATGGCATTATCTAGCGCCATCCAGTTAGCTGAATACCAGAAGAGATGGGTCGAGGACAAGAGCCGCTTCAAGATTGCCCTAAAAGCGCGGCAGACCGGTTTCTCCTTCGCCGTGGCCCTGGAAGTGGTGCTGGACGCAGTGGAGCATCGGACCTTGTGGGTGCTCCTTTCCCGTGGCGAACGGCAGAGCAAAGAGCTAATGGAGAAGGTAGCCATGCACGCCAGGGCCATCGGGGTGGCCTGCCAGGAGCTGGAGACGACGTTTCAGATCGACGATAAGGACTTCAAGCAGCTTGAGATACGCTTCCCCAACGGGTCAAAGGTGATCGGCCTGCCGGCGAACCCGGACACGGCCAGGGGCTTTTCCGGAAACGTGGTGTTGGACGAATTCGCCTTCCACGCCGACAGCAGGAAGATATGGACGGCCCTCTACCCCACCATTACCAGGGGTTACAAAATCAGGGTGATCAGCACGCCACAGGGCAAGTCCAACAAGTTCTACAACCTGTGGATGGACGACACAGGTACCTGGTCGAAACACCGGGTAGACATTTACCAGGCCAAGGAACAGGGCATGGACGTAGACATCGAGGAGCTGCGCAAGGGCGTTGAGTCCGAGGACGACTGGCTGCAAGAGTTCTGCTGCGAGTTCCTTGACGAGGCCGACTCCCTCCTGCCCTACGAGATGATCAACAACTGTGAGGATGACCGGGCCACCACCGAGCTGCCCGAGGACTATGAGCCCCAGGGGGACCTTTACCTGGGGGTGGACATCGGCCGCAAGCGCGACCTGACGGTGATCTGGCTCTGCGAAGTCCTGGGGGATGTTTTCTGGACCAGGGCGGTCAAGGAATTAACTAAGACGCCGTTCCGGGTGCAAAGGCAGGAATTGTTCTGGTACCTCTCCCTGCCCCGCATGCGCCGGGCCTGCATCGACAGCACGGGCTTAGGGATGCAGCTTGCCGAGGAAGCTCAGGAGCGTTACGGCTATCTGGTGGAACCCGTCACCTTTACCCCTGCGGTGAAGCAGGAATTGGCGGTGACCCAGCGGCGCAAGTTCGAGGATCGTCTGGTGCGGATACCGGCCCGCCGGGAGATACGCGAGGACCTGCACGGCGTAAAGAAGGTTACCACGGCGGCCGGCAACATCCGCTATGACGCCGAGCGGAGCGAGTCCGGGGGCGGGCACGCGGACCGGTTCTGGGCTCTGGCCCTGGCTCTCCACGCCGGGACCAACCCGCCGGGCAGGCCGGAATACGAGTCGGTGGCCAAACGGCGGGCGGTTGTGAAGGGGGCTTACTAGTGCCGACGATTTACGGGCCGGACGGCCGGCCGATAAAAATGCGAGAAAAACCGATAATGGACGAGGTGGCGGTGGCCTCCATCCGGGACCGCTTCTCCTCTTACCCGTCGGTAGGGTTGACGCCCCAGCGGCTGGCCCGCATCTTCCGGGAGGCTGACGAGGGCGACATCCTGCGCCAGGCGGAACTATTCGAGGAGATGGAGGAAAAGGACCCCCACCTTTATAGTCTTCTGCAGACCAGAAAGAACGCGGTGCTGGGGCTGGATTACGACGTGATCCCGTTCTCCGACGACCCCAGGGACCGGGAAGTGGCGGACTTTATCACCGAGGCGCTGGACCACATCCTGGGCTTTGAGGAGGCCCTGCTGGACCTTTTAGACGCCATCGGCAAGGGAATTTCCGGTACAGAAATCATGTGGGAGATAGCCGACGGCCGGGTGTGGGCCAGGGAACTGCGCTGGGTACCTCAGAAAAGGTTCACTTTTACCGCAGACACCGGGGAGCTGCGCCTTTTGACGGACCAGAACCCGGTTCAGGGGATAGAGCTGCCAGCCAATAAGTTCATTATCCACAAGTACAAAGCCAGGAGCGGCCATCCATCCCGCCAAGGTGTTCTAAGGGTGGTGGCCTGGATGTACCTGTTCAAGAACTATACCCTGAAGGACTGGGTGGCTTTCGCCGAGGTCTTCGGCATGCCGCTGCGGCTGGGCAAGTACGACCCCGGAGCTTCCCCGGAGGACCGTGAAAAGCTCCTGCAGGCGGTGGTGCAACTGGGGACCGATGCCGCCGGCATCATCAGCCGCAACACGGACATTGAGTTCATCGAGACAAAGGGCACCGGCGGGGCGAGTATCTACCAGGGTCTAGCCAACTTCTGCAACGCCGAGATGTCCAAGGCCATCCTGGGACAGACCCTGACCACCGAGGTGGGCAGCCGGGGCAGCTACGCCGCCAGCCAGACCCACGCGGAGGTGCGGCAGGACCTGCTGGAGGCGGACTGTAAGGCCCTGGCGGAAACCCTGCGCCGGGACCTGATCCGGCCTTTGGTGTTATTCAATTTCGGGCCGGAGGTAAGGCTGCCCTGGATCAAGTTCCACTACGAGCCGCCCGAGGACCTGGCGGCCGAGAGCAAGACCTACGCCACCCTGGTCAAAGAAGTGGGCCTGCCGATAGCGGCGGAGCATATTTACGAGAAGTTCGGCATTCCGAAGCCGGAAGCCGGCCAAACCCTGGTGACGCCGCCGGGCGGCGGGGCGATGCCATTGAAGAACCTGGTCATGTCCGACGGCGACCCGAGGACGGCCCAGGGCAAGGTGGACCGCCTGGCCGACCTGGCCGTGATGCAGGCCCTGCCGGTGGTGCGGGACATGCTGGAGCCGGTCAAGCGGGCCATCGCCGAGGCCACCAGCCTGGAGGAGCTGCGTGAGCGGCTGGCCGAGCTGTATGGCCAAATGGCCCGGGATGAGTTCGAGGACCTGGTACAGCGGGCCTTATACGCCGCCGACCTGTACGGGAGGTACACGGTGATCAATGGCTAGTCTCACGCAGATTGTGCTGGAACCCCTTCCCTTTGAGGAAGCCATCAACTACTGGCGCTCCAAGGTAGTGCTGACACCGGAGGAGTTCCGGCGGCTGGCTGACGAGATTAAGGTCAACGCCTTCACGGTGGCGGACATGGCCGGGCTGGACATGCTGAACGAGGTTTGGAGGCTTCTGGACCAGGCCATTGCCGAAGGCCTGACGGTCAGGGAGTTCCAGGAAAAAGCTATGGAGCTTTTCAAAACCAGGGGCTGGGAGGGGGCCACCCCTTACCGCCTGGACAATATCTTCCGAACCAACATCCAGACGGCCTTCAACGTGGGTCGCTATAAGCAGATGACCGAACCGGACATACTGGAGGCCAGGCCCTACTGGATGTATGACGCGGTGAACGACCGGCGGACCCGCCCCACCCACCTGGCCCTGGACGGGACGGTGCGCCGGGCCGACGACCCGTTTTGGGACACCTGGTACCCGCCCAACGGCTACCGCTGCCGCTGTGCGGTGCGCAACTTATCGGAGCGCGAAGTGAGGCGCAGAGGGCTGAAAGTAGAGACGGGGGCCGCCCCCGGACTGGTGGAGCCGCCGGGACAGCCGGCCCGGCCGCTAATACCCGATCCGGGATTCGGTTTTAACCCAGGAAAAGAGGCCTGGAAACCGAACCTGGAGAGGTACCCGCCCAGCCTACGAGAGGCGTACCGGAAGCGCCAGGAGGAGCGGACTAGGGAATACCCCTAGAGGCCTCAAAAATGCCCTATTTTGAGCGGGGGATATAAGATATTTACCCGAATCCGTTAACGCGCTGTAACGCCATTTAACGCGGTTTTAACGCATTATTAACGCGGGGGTGATGACATGCCGGCAAGCGAGGAAGAAAAGCGGGCGCAGGAAGCCAGATCCAGAAGGTATGGGATAGGTATCAAGCCCGACGGCAATGTGACCATGCCGGCGGAACACAAGCGCCGGTGGCCCAGCCTTACGGATGAGGACTACCTGGACCCCGTAAACTACCGCTACCCGTGCCCCAATGCCGAGCAGACCAGAGTGGCGGCAAGGTACTGGGGCCAGCCGGACAACCAGGAACAGTACACGGAAGCCGAGCGAGAGATTATATCCCGCCGGCTGGAAGAGAAAAAGAAGAAGTTTAAGATCGGCGAGTACGCCCAGGAGAACACCTTCGCGGTGACCCTGGCCAGCGACCTGGCCGGCCAGGTGCCCGAGTGGATACAGCTCCTCCCCTTCGGCCAGGTGCGGTCTGTCAAGGGGGACTTCACCGTGGACGAGGAAAGCATGTCCGAGATAATCAGCTACTTCAAGGCCAGGGGCAATGATATTGTGATTGACTATGAGCACCAGACCCTGGACGGCGGCCAGGCCCCGGCGGCCGGGTGGATAAAAGAGCTTGAGGACCGGGGGCCGGACGGACTCTGGGCCAGAGTAGAATGGACGGGGCGGGCCAAGGAGTACTTGGCAAACAAGGAATACCGGTACCTGTCACCGGTGGTGCTGGTGCGCCGGGCAGACAACAAGGCCGTGGCCATCCACTCGGTGGCCCTGACGAATGCGCCGGCTATGTCCGGGGTGCGGCCGATAGTCAATAAACATGGCAAGGAGGATGATAAGATGCCCAAGTTTGTGGAAGAACTGGCCAGGTTGCTGGGGCTTACCGGCCAGCCGGACGAGGTGAAGCTGCTGGAAGCAGTGAAGGCCCTCAAGGACAAACCCCAACCCCCGGCCCACAAGGAGGTCCTGGAGCTTTTGGACCTCAAGGAGGATGCCGGGCTGGCGGAGGTCAAAGGCCGGGTGATTGCCTTGAAGAACCCGTCAGGCTACGTGCGGGTTGAAGAGTTCAAAGCCCTCCAGGACAAACTGGCCCAGCGGGAGCGCGACGAGCTGGTGGCTAGGGCGCTGGCGGAGGGCAAGATCACCCCGGCGCAGAAAGAGTGGGCCGAGCAGTACGCCCTGAAGGACCAGGAAGGGTTCAAGGCGTTCCTGGAGCAGGCCCCGCAAGTGGTGCCGCTCAAGCCGGCCCCCGGCGGCGGTCCCGGCAAGCCTGCCACAGCGGTGGACGACGTGCAGGCTCTAGTCAACAAGATGCTGGGCGTTTCTGATGAGGACTTTAAGAAATACGGCGGCATGGAGGTGTAACGGATGGCAGCGTTAACCCAGGACCGGAATACGACCAGGAAGGCGGGCGGCCAGGCGGCCTATCCCGTGGCGGCCGGCGTGAAGATCTACGCCGGGGCCATGGTCTGCCTGAACGCCAGCGGCTACGCGGTGCCGGCTGCGGATATAGCCGGGCTGAAGTTCGTGGGGGTTTCCCGCCAATACGTGGACAATACCAACGGGGCCAACGGTGCCCAGACGGTACTGGTCTGGAAAGAGGGAGTCTTCGACTTCGAGGCCAGCGGCATGACCGCAGCGGACGTGGGCAAGCCGGTCTTCGTGAGCGACGACCAGACGGTGGCCCTATCCACCACCAATGCCGTGGGGTGCGGCATCATTACCGAGGTGGAATCGGCAACCAAGGTCTGGATTGACATTGCGGAGGCCAACCGGAGGACGGCCCAGGCGCAGGCCAACAGCATTGCCGCCGACGTGGCCGGGATTGTGGCGGACTTCAATGCCCTGCTGGCGAAGCTGAAGGCCGCCGGCATCATGGCATCTTAGGAGGGATAAAGGATGATTGTTAACCAGGCGACCCTGCAGAGCATTTACCGGAGCTTTAAGACCATTTTCAATAAGGCGTTCGAGAATACCCAGCCAGTTTACCCGCGCATTGCCACCGAGGTTCCTTCCTCCACCCGCGAGGAGGAATACAAGTGGCTGGGTAAGGTCCCGCGCATGCGGGAGTGGATCGGCGACCGGGTGATCCAAAACCTGGCCGCCCATGGGTACACCATCAAAAACCGCGATTGGGAAGCGACCGTGGCGGTGGACCGGAACGACATCGAGGACGACGCCATCGGTGTTTACACTCCCCTGATCCAAGCCCTGGCCCAGTCGGCGGCCCTGCACCCTGACGAGCTGGTGTTTGAGCTTCTGGTCAACGGCTTCACCCAGAAGTGCTATGACGGACAGCCGTTTTTCGCGGCCGAACACGTGGACGGCAACCAGCCTCCGCAGTCCAATGTCAGTACGGCGAAGCTCTCCGCCGCGTCTTACGCGGCTGCCAGGGCAGCCATGATGAGTTTTAAGGACGAGCACGGCCGGCCGTTGAAAATCGTCCCCAACCTGCTGGTAGTGGCCCCGGCCAACGAAGAAACGGCTCGGAAAATCCTGATGGCTGAAACAGATGCCACCGGCGCGACAAACCCCTGGCGGGGCACCGCCGAGCTGCTGGTGGCTCCCGAACTGGCAGGCAATGACAATATGTGGTTCCTGCTGGATGTGAGCAAACCGATTAAGCCCCTCATCTTCCAAAGGCGCAGAGCGCCGCAGTTTGTGGCCAAGGACCAGCCCGATGACGAGAACGTCTTCATGAAGAAGGAATTCCTCTACGGCGTGGATAGCCGCGACAATGCCGGCTATGGCTTGTGGCAACTGGCCTACGGTTCCACCGGCACTGCGGCGTAAGGGGTGACGGCGGATGATTCGGATAACGAGCAAGGTTGATGGGTACCGGCGGTGCGGGGTCCTTCACCCCGCCCGCCCTACCGAATACCCGGACGACAGATTTAGCGCCGAGGAACTGGCGGTGCTACAGGCTGACCCGCTCCTGACGGTGGAAGTGGAGCCCGACCGGGTGGATGCCAGGACGGTGGGATACCTGGACCCTGTGGGCCTGCAGGAAATGACCGTAGCCCAATTAAAAAAGCTGGCTGCCGATATGGAGCTGGAAGTCCCGGAGAAGGCCACTAAAAAGCAGTTGATTGCGCTGATTTGCAAGGAGCCGGTGATGGTGGATGACGAGGCTGCTGCGGGGGCTGCTGAATGATGTACTGCACCCTGGATGACCTGAAAAAGCAAGTAGCAGAGCCCGTCCTGGTCGAACTGACCGACGACGAAGGCCTGGGGACTATAAATACAGAACGGGTGGGCCGGGCCATCGAAGATGCCACCGACCTGATCAACTCTTACGCTGCAGCCCGGTACCCGACGCCTTTGAACCCGGTACCGGGGGTGATCAGGAAGATTGCCGTGGACATCGCCCTATATAACCTGTTTTCCCGGCGGGGCTACAACGAGGAGAGCGCCGACAAGTCGGTGGTGGACCGGTACAAGGCTGCCCTGACCTTCCTGGAGCAGTTGGCTAAGGGGTTGGTAAGCATCGGCGTGAGCCAGCCGCCGGCGGAAGGCGGCGCGGCGATTCATTCCGGCGGCCGAATATTCAGCCGGGACACCATGAGGGGTTGGTAAGATGGCGCGGGAGGGCCTTCAAATCCAGGGCGACTTTCTGGCGGTGGAACGCCGGCTGGAACGCCTGGCCATGGTCAACTTCACTGCCATCCACCGGGAGATAGGCGAGTATATCCTGGGAACGGTCCACGACCGCTTCAAAAAGGGCGAGGGGCCGGACGGCAAGAAGTGGCCTGCGTCCTACCGGGCCAAGGCGGAGGGCGGCCAGACCCTGGTGGATACCAGACACTTTCAAAACAGCTTTGACTACCGCGAAAGACCTGACCGGGTGGACGTTGGTACCAACTGGCCTTACGCCAGGGTCCACCAGGAGGGGCGCGTTATCAAACCCCGCATGGCCAGGGCGCTGCGCTTTCGGATTGGCGACCAGTGGGCGGTGAAGAAGCAAGTCAAGATACCGGCCAGGCCGGTGCTGGGGCTTAATAATGAGGACCAGGCCGAGATCAGGGAAATTGTGGCCGAGGCCATTAGGAGGGCGATTGAATGATTGCCCAATGCAAACAATACCTGGCCCAGAAACTGCAGGCGGCCGGGATTAACGCAATTTATCAGACCGCTGAAGACAGCCAGAAACATCACGCTCTCCCCTACGCACTGGTGTCGGCCAGCATGGACCTGCTTTCCCGGCAGGAGCGCCTGGAATACAGCCCCCAACGGGTGGCCATGGAAGACGACTTGGTAAATGGAGTGCGCCGGGTGCGGTGGCGGACGCATAAGAGGCACCTGCAGCTCCGGGTGGCCATCGTCCACCGGACCGAGGCGGAAGCCGAGGGAGTACTGACGACATTCCTGGCCAGCCTGGATCGCAGGTTTCTGGACGCCAGCGGAAACGCCGTTCTTATTAACGCTGAGATGGCCAGCCGTGAGGATGACGGGAGCCTCCTGCGCAACCAGGCGGGAGCGGAGGCGATAGTGTTCTTTGAGGGTGGAGTGTACCGGGACGAGGAGCTACCCCTTTTCAATGTGCCGGGCACCATGGCGCTGGAAAATGAAGTGACAGAGGAGGTTTAGCAATGGCCAGGGATAAGGACAAAAGCATAGATGAAACAGTTCGCCCTCCTGTTGAGGGAAAAACGATTGAAGAATTGGCGGCCGCAAGCGGGACGCCGGCCTGGGCCTTTGAAGGCCTGAAGGTCCGGCAGAACTGGGCCGCCGGCAAGGTAGTAACCGAAGAAGAGTACCAGAAGGCCCTGAAGGACTTTTTGGCCGGGCCGCTGGTAAAGAAGGGGTGATTGATTGATGGCTACCCTGCCAGATGTAAGTATATCCATTCTGGATGGCGGCCTGGGGCTGGTGAGCCCCGGAGCGGCCGGAGTGCATGCCAAGGTCGGCGTATGTTCCGCCGGTACGGTTAACCAGATTGTGGGTATTTCTGACCCGAGCAAAATCAAAGACCTGTTCGGTACCGGGCCGCTGGCCAACGCCCTGGGCGACAGCTTCCAGGCGGGCAGCAAGGTGGTCTATGCAGTGCGGGCCAATGGGGATATAGCCGGAACTATTGGCACCATCACCTCCACCAAGACCGGCACCGGCAACATGACCGCCGCCGGTAGCCCGCTGGACGCCTATCAGGTGCAGGTGAAGATCGCCGACCCCGGCGGGTTAAATGCAGCCTCATTCCGTTACAGCCTGGACGGGGGCGATACCTGGAGCGGAAAGCTGACAGTGCAGGCGTCATACGCCATCCCGGACACGGGGATCACGTTAAACTTCACCGAGGATGCAGTGAACCCGGAAAACAGCTTCAAGGCCGGCGATCTGTACCAGTTCAATACCACAGCGCCCGAGGCCAGCGTATCCAGTGTCCAGGCGGCGGTCCAAGCCCTGCTGGATTCCGCCTACGAGTTTGAGTTTATTCACGTGGTGGGCGAATCGGACGCCGCCATGTGGACGGCTCTTTCCAGCCTGGCCAGCATGGCGGAGAGCAAGTTCCGCTATATTCATTTCCTGGCCGAGGCCGCCGGACCGGCAGCCACCGACACGGTAGACACCTGGGTAAACGCGCGGGTCACCGAGGCCCAGAACTTCGCTTCCACCAGGGTGGCGGTCTGTGCCGCCAGGGGCGAAGTGATTGACCTCCTGACCGGCAGGCAGGTGGAGCGGAACCTGGCAGGCATCTACGCCGGCTGGGTGAGTTCCTGCAAGATACAAAAGAGCCCCGGCGAGGTGGCCCTGGGCGCTGTTCCCGGCATTGTGCGGCTGCTGCCTGACGGTTTGAATGATGCACATATCCTGGCGCTAGACGAGGCGCGATATGTTACCTTCAGGCAGTATATTGGCATGGCTGGCTTTTATGTGACCAATGGGCGGATGATGGCTCCGGAGGTCAGCGACTTCCGCTACGTTGAGTTGCGCAGGGTGATGGATAAGGCCTGCGCTCAAGTAAGGATGGCGGCGCTCCGGCACGAGCACAGCGAGGCCACGCCGGCGGGAATTGACGCCTTGGAAGGCGACCTGACGGCACCCCTGGACATCATGACCGGTGCGGGAGAGATCATGGCCGGCCGGGTGGTGATCCCCAGGGACCAGGACGTGATCGCCACTTCCACCCTGCGGGTTAAGGTGCGGATCGTGCCGGTGCCCATCATGCGCTGGATTGAAGTCGAAATGGGGTTTGAGAACCCCTTCCAGGCTTAGGAGGTGAACCGGGGTGATTAACGGCAAGCGCTATGGCTGGGAGGACATCACCATCAACCTGCCCCACGGCCCTCTTCTGGACGTGGAAAGCATCGAGTACAGCGACAAGCAAGACAAAGAAGGCATCTACGGACGAGGCTCCCTCCCGCGCGGCTACGGGGTGGGCAACTACGAGGGCGAGGGTAAGCTGACTTTGAAGCGCGAGGAGTTCAATCGCCTGGTGGATTACGCCAAGGCACAGAAGCGCAGCCTTTACCGGTTGCCGCCTTTCAACATTTCAGTCAGCTACGCCAATGAAGATGAGCCGATCACGACCGACAGAATCAAGGGCGTCACGTTCACGGAAACGAGTACCAGCATCAGCCAGGGGGACACCAGCGTGAACGTGGAGCTGAGTTTTATCATCCTGAACGGCATTGAATGGGGCGGCCTGGGGCCGAGCTAAGGAGGGTGAGTTATGAGACCTAACGAAGAGCAAGTGCAGGCATGGAAGTCCCAATACGGTGATGTATACGAGCTGACGGGGGAAACAGAAGACGGTTCCCAAACATATTACTTCATCTTCAGGAAACCGGGCCGGGCGGCCTTAAGCCGTTTTGCCAAGCAGGTCATGAGCGATGCCTTGAAGGCCATGCACAACCTGGTTTTTGACTGCCTTCTCTTCCCCGATCAGGACGAGGTGCGCAAGCTGTTCGAGGAGAAGCCGGGCATGGCCATCTCTGTGGGCAGCGAGCTGCAAAAGATCGTAGGCACCAATCAAGATTTTTTCGTGAAGCGGTTGTAAGGCGACTGGAGGCGTTAAAGCAGGACGGCCTGGGCCAGACGGATCTGCTTATTTCCCTTCACTTCGGGCTATCCGACAAAGAAGTAGCCGACTTGAATGATGAGGAATACGTGGAGTTAGCTGCCCAGGCCTATTTCCTGGAGGAGCGGGAAGCCGAGCTGGTGAAGCTGGGAGTACTCAAGGCTCTTGGGGAGATTTTCCGGAGGCGCTAGGCTTCCGGCCGGCTTCGTCCCAGCCTTCTTTGAACGCCTTGCCCCACGCGGCGGCGACTTCGCCCATGGACGTTAGGAGCAAAGCCAAAAGCGGCGGGCCGAACCGGATGGCCGCCCAGATTAGCGCCAGCAAGGTCCCGATACCGAAGAAGAAAAAGAACGTGCCGAGAAACCCAAAATACACTTTTTCTCACCTCTAAGTTAAATTTTAGTCCTTGCCGGAGGGGGTGTCAATGATTGGAATCGCTGTTCAAACTGGGCGTGATAGTCACGGCCATTGACAAATTGACCGGACCGGCCCGCAAGATGGCCCAGGCGGTCACAAACCTGGAAAAGACCATGCAAGCCGCCAGGGGCATGGTAGAGTTTGGACAGCGGATGTCCCTTTCCGGCGCTCTGGTCCAGGGCGCGGCAGACAAGATGCGGGATACTGTCTTTGGCATCATGGAGCCTTTGCGGGCAGTGCAGGACGCCTCTGCCCCCCTGGCCACGGTGATTACCTCCACCATGGGCAGTGTAGAGAAATCCATGGAGGCGGCCACGGCGGCCGCTCTGGACTGGAGCAAGAACCACACGGCCGCAGCGGATGAGTTTATTAGGACCGCTTATATTATGGCCGGCGCTGGCCTAAACGACGTGCAGGCCATCGAGGGCACCAGGACGGCCCTGGCGGTAGCGACTGCTACCATGGGCGATAACGCCGAAGCCGCCAACTTACTTGCCGTTGTATATAACAACATGGGCAATAAAGCCGCAGACGTGCGGACTGAAATGGCCCGCCTGGGCGACGTTATCACGGCAACTCAGGGAGTATTCCAGATCGCCAACATGGCTCAATTAAGCGAAGGGCTCAAATACGCTATTCCCGTAGCCTTGCAGGCCAGGATGAGCTTTGAGCAGTTGTCTACCATTATCGGTCAACTGAATAACGCAGGATTGCAGGGCAGCATGGCCGGCACCGCCTTTGCGGCCACCATGAGGCAGATGACCAAGGCTTCGGCCGATCTCGGGTTCAAGATAGCCAGGACCGCTGACGGCGGCGTGGACTTCATCGGCACCCTGGAAAATATCAAGAAGAGGTACGGCGACCTGTCCAAATTAAGTCCAAAGGTCCAGATGGCCTTCCAACAGGCGTTTGGCGACGAGGGTCTGCGCGCTGTAGTGCTCCTGAGCAACCAGACCGACGTCATGCGCAAGAACCTGGATGCGGTCACCAACTCCATGGGCGTGACTACTAAGGCCCAGCAAACAATGGAGGCCACGGCCAGCGCCCAGATGCAGATACTCAAGAACAATATCGACGCCCTGAAGATGGACGTGGCCAAGGAACTGCTGCCGATACTTCAGGGCATCATCCCGGAGATTAAGGAGATTGTGACGCAGTTCTCCGGCTGGGCTAAGGAGCACCCGGAGCTGGTCAAGACCGGGGCACTGCTGGCCATGATAGGTACGGGCCTGCTGATGATCCTGGCACCCGTCCTCACCGTGGCAGGCGCGTTCATAACTATGGGCGGTTACGCCCTCCAGGGGGTTACCATGGCCGGCAGGGGAATTGCCTGGCTGAAGGGCAAGCTGACCGACAAGGCCACCCTGGATGCAATCAGAAAGATAGGCTCCGGCATGCGGACGGGTTTTGAGGCCGGCGGCCGGGCGGCCATGGCTGCGGGCCGCTGGGTAGTCTCCCTGGGCAAGAATTTGGGGCAGGCCGCTGTAAGCGCCGGCAGGTTCGCGCTGGTGACCGGGGGCAAGGCCCTGGAGGCTGCCAGGGCGATGGGGATAGCGTTATTCAACCTCGGCAAGCAGGCCCTCTTTACGGCCATCCGGGCGTTGCCGGGACTCATTGCCAGCGTATGGAGTTTTACGGCCGCCCTGCTGACCAACCCCATTACCTGGGTGGTGTTGGCAATCATCGGACTTATTGCGGTTATTGTGCTCTTAATCAGGCACTGGGACACCGTCAAGGTGGCGGTTATCAGCGCCTGGGAGACCATCAAAGGAGCTGTCGGCGCCGGGGTAGCCTTCGTCGGCAACCTGGCAAACAACTTTTGGCTGGTAATCAAGGGCGGCATAGACAAGGCGCTGGCCTGGCTGAACGGGCTCTGGGGTACGTTCCAGCAATCCGGCCAGGCGCTCTGGGAGGCATTCACAGAGGGCCTCAAGTCGGTCATCAGCAAGCCGGTGGAAGTGGTGAAAAGCGGCCTGGCCAAGATCAGGGAGATGCTACCTTTTTCCGACGCCAAGACCGGACCCCTTTCCACCCTCACCAGGAGCGGTGAAGCCATGGTAACGACCTTCCAGAGCGGCGTGGAGAAGAAAATGGGAGGGCTAAGGAAGGCGGTGGCCGCCGGCCTGGCCGGGTTAGCTCTGGCCTCTCCCCTGCCTTCCTTTCCCTCAACCCCGCCGGCTGCCGTGCCGAGGGTTGCTGATGTTATTACGGCCGACGTGCCGGATCTCTCCGGGCTTTTCCCGGCGGCCACAAGGCCGGCGACGGTCAGGGCTGCTGGCCCAAGGCCAGTAACCATAAATGGTGACGTGCACCTGCACGTGGACAGGGTGGACAGCCCCGAAGACCTGTGGCAGGCGTTGCGGCGCTTTGCTGAGGAAGTGAGCGGCTGATGGCAAGAGAGATTATTACTGACGACTTCGGGCAGGTGAAGCTGGGCGAGCAGGTGCTGCCGGGGGTCATCCAACAGATAGAGATTGAGTGCAATGTGCGGGTAGACATGGAGGAGGTACCCGGCCAGTCCGGTTCCTCCAAGCAGCCCCAGGGGTACGAGGACGCCAAAATAACCATCAGGATTGCCCTCCCGACGGACGAGGAGAGCAACTGCTACAGCAAGGTGGCGGAGCTGGAGCGCAGCTTCAAGAAGGTGGACAGCCAAGCCAAACCCTATGTGTACCGCATAGTAAACAAGCACGCTGCAGCCAGGGGCATCAGCCAGGTGGTTTACCAGGGACTACGGACCACGGAAGGCAACGGGGACGACACCATAACGGCCGAGATTAGCCTGTTGGAGTTCAAACCCGTGGTGGTCAAGACCGAGCAGATCGCCGCCAAGAAGGCCACCACGGCCCAACCGGCTGATGGGCAGTACGTGGTTAAGAAGGGCGACACCATGTGGGGCATCGCCAGGACCTACGGAATTTCCCTGGCCGATCTGGTCAAGGCCAACCCGCAAATCGAGAATCCCAATCTAATCTACCCAGGGCAGCGGATTAACATACCTGCCAAGAAGCAAGCGGTGGCCGCCGGGAGCAGTCCTGCGGTAGACGACGACGTGGTGTAGAGGTGGCGCTGGATGAGCGAGTATATCTCCCCGGCCTGGGATATTGAGATTGGACCTTATACGGTGCAGAAAATGACAAGGTTTGACGTCGTGTCTTCCCGTCAGGCCCCTATTGATCTGGCCGAAATTGAGCTGCCGAAGGCCGGCCTGCCCGCCGATATCGCCGCCGGGGACAGGGTACGCATCAGCCAGGGCTACCGGGAAAAGGGATTGTGGCTTATATTCGACGGGGAAATCGCAAGGCTGGAACCCGGGTCCACCACCACGGTGGTATTCGCCCAGGACCAGGGGGTCAAGCTAAAGCGGACCGAGTTCTCTCAGACCTTTATCCAGGTCCAGCCCAGGGCAATTATCCAGCAGGGCCTGCAGAAGGCCGGAGTGACCGCCTACCGGTTAAGCAGCAAAGCGCTGCCGCCCAGACCGTCCTTTGTGGCCAGCGGCAACTGCCTGGAAGTTTTCAAGTGGGTGAACATGACCTGGGGCCTGGACTGGGCCTATTACTTCGAGCCGGAGGGTGAGTTCTACTGGGGGCCTTGGGAGGAATCGCCCAGGTACGAGCAGACCGAGCTTACCAGGCTGGAATATGGCGTCAATATCCTGGAACCCACGCGGGTCGAGAACGACGGCGAGCGTGGCCTGATCACCACCTTTGCCATGCCCTGGATCAGACACTCTCACAGGATCATCATCGTGGATCCCCGACACTTCGCGGAACCGGTGGAGGCGCGGGTTGAGCGCTGCCACTACCACCACGATGCCCAGAAAGCGAGGTTGACCCTGGAATGGTCACGAGGGAAGAAATAGAGAAAGTGCTTAAGGCCCTGGTAGGGCAGGTGTTCCCGGTGCTAAACGGAGCGCTTTACCCTGTGAAGGGCAAGGTCATTAAAACCTACAATGAGGGCCGGCAGGCCGACGTCCGGGTGCTGGACAGCTCAGGTAATGCCCTTTCGTCCTGGCCAGTGCTGGCTAAGTTACGGGTACCAGGGAACCAGACGGTACAAACAGGGGACCAGGTGCGAATTGGTTTCTACTATGCCGACCCCAGCCAGCCTTACATTGACGAGGTGTTGAAATGATGGATGAAGCGCTGGGCACAGACATCCGCATTGAAGATGGCGACTTTGTGACCAACCCAACGGGCGACATCCAGCTTGTGACAGGCAAGGCCTGCGTGGCCCAGGACATTAAGCACAAGTTAATGTCGTCGGCGGATGCTCTTTTCCTGCACCCAGGATGGGGCGCTGACCTGGTGCGGTTTATCCACGCTGCCAATGATCCGCTGAACAGGCTGGACCTGCAACAGGCCGTCCAGGAAGCTCTGGAGAGAGACCCACGGGTGGAGGCCGGAACCGCAGCGGCCGAAGTTTTAAGCTGGGAGCGCGACCATATCAGCATCAGGGCAACATGCAGAATTATAGGGGAAACAAACCCTTTGAACCTAGTCATCGACCTTTCCGGCGGGGAGATACGGATTGAGGTGATCTGATGGTTGACTTTCGACAGCTACTTGGCTTGAAGAGCCTAGAAACATTGCTTAAGGAGTTCTTTGACCGCTTCCGGGCCGCAGGTGGCAAGGTTACCAACCTGAACCCCGGCGGAGTGCTTAGAACCCTGGCAGAAAGCAGTCTTGCCCCGGTGGCGGAACAGTACGACCTGCTGGAAAAAGTTGTTCCCCAGGGTTTCGCCGCCTATGCCACCGGGCAGTGGCTGGACCTTAAGGCCCAGGATGTGGGGCTCACCAGGCGTGAGGCAAAAAAAACCAAGGGCATGGTGACGGTAACCAGGAAGGACGCTTCCTCTCCCCTGCTCATTCCGGCCGGCACGGTGGTAAAAACGGAACCGGGTCCTGACGGTGAGAGCCTGAGATATTTCGTTACCTCCGACGTGGTGCTGCCGGCCGGGCAGGCCCAGGGCAGCGTGCCAGTCGAAGCGGAGTTTCCTGGAGAGAAGTACAACGTCGGGGAAGGATACATCACCGTGCTGGAGACTTACATCCCCGGCGTTGACGAGCTAACTAACGGGGCCAATTGGATCACTGAGGAAGGGACGGACACCGAAAGCGACGAGGAGTTGCGCCAGCGCTACTTCCTGCGCTGGAACGAGCTGGCCCTGGGGGGCACTGATGCGTCATATATCTCCTGGGCCAAGTCGGTGGCCGGCGTGGTGGATGTGGCGGTGAACAGCCAGTTCCCGCGCGGCCAGGGCACGGTGGACGTCATTATTACCGGCCCGGAGGGTGCGCCATCTGGGGAGCTGATCCAGCAGGTCCAGGACTACATTGACCAGCGGCGGCCCAATGTGGCCAACGTTCTGGTGAAGGGGCCGAGAATCCGGACGGTTGACGTGGCGACTACCATTTACCTGCCTAACGACAAAGGGGACGAAGCGGCCGCCCGAGCCGCCGGCGAGCAGGCCATCCAGGCGTACTTCGGTATCGGCCAGGTGGCCGGCATCAAACCCCGGAGGATCGGTGACAGCTTTTACCTGTCCAGGCTGACGGCGCTACTGATGGCCGTGCCCGACGCGGTGAACGTGACCATCTCCAGCCCCGCGAGTGACGTTATTGTGCAGCCGGACGAATTAACCGTGTTAGGTACCTTGACCATTACGGTAGAGAGGCTGGCGTAAATGAAATTCGGAGAGTACATCCTGAGCCTGCTGCCTGGGTTCTTGCGGCGGCGGGACGGAACAAAAACAGATATTGAGCGCTGGGCCGAGGCCCTGGGAGTAAGCCTTGACGAATTGAAACAGGCCATCTTCAAGGTGCGCCGGGCGTGGCTTTTGGACACAGCCATGGGCCAGGCTCTTGACCTACATGGTACTGACAGGGGTATCCCCAGGTTGCCGGGGGAAAGCGACGATTCCTACCGCCAGCGCCTGAAAGCCGCCTACCAGACCTATGCCTTGGGGGGCACCAATCCCGGCCTGGTGGAAGTGCTTAAGGTGATGGGCTACCCGAACGCGCGCATCCATGAACTGTTCAAGGATGGCGTTGTGGTTCCCTTACACAACGGCCAGAACCTTTACAACGGAGCGGCTAGGCACCAGGGCGGCGTCCGGTGGGCGGAGTTCAAGATTTTCATGGGTATCGAGGACGGCAAAGACTACGCTGCCGCCGAGCGCCAGGCGCTGCTGGCCGCCATCAAGAAGGTTAAGGCCTCCCACTCTATGCTGGCTGCTCTGGCCTTAGAGCTTGCTCTTACCGACCGCCTGGCACTGAAAGAGCAACAGGCGATTGTAGCAGGCTGGAGTGCCGAAGACGGCACCGCCGGCCCGATCCTGCTGCACACCGGGGCAGCGCCTTATGGGATAAGGCACGACGGCAGGGCGTTCTACCAGTCCGGCCGGCTGCGGGACGGCATTCCTGAATTGACAACAGCCTTAGAGATAGGACCGGAGGTTATTCCCGGCCACCGGGACCATCGGGTGGCTTATAAACATGACGGCGGTGGCCCCAGGCACCGGCACTCCGGCAGCCTGCTGCGGATGGGGTTTTGGCATCATAACGGGCAAGCCCGCCACGACGGGGTGCTAAGGTATCGCGACGGCGTGGCTCATTACGGCGATAAAGAACTGGTGCATGGAGGACTGGTCAGGTACGGGTCCGGTACGCCCCGGAACGGGAGTATCACCTACGGGGCCAACGGACTAAATGATGGCCTGCACCTGGTGGTCCGGCGCAAAGGGCTGCCCGTAGAAGTTGACGCGGCTTAGGAGGTGATAACTTGAAGTTAGAACTGACGGAGAGACACGGCCTGGCTGGAAGGCTGCGCCTGGTAATCCGCAGGCGCGGGCGGGTTGTGGAAATTGACGATGACGACAACCTGGTGATGGACGGCCCGAGGGCGGACATAGCCAGCAACCTGGCCGGCGTCCCGGTGGCTATTCTCCCAATTACCCATGTGGCCGTCGGGACCAACGGCACCGCGCCAACAGGCCAGGACCAGGCGATCACCAACGCCTTCACGAAGCCGCTGCTGCAGGTTACCCGGCCATCACCCATGGTGGTGGTATGCACCTTCCAAATCCTGAGCAGCGACGCCAACGGGCTGGCCATTCGGGAATTCGGGCTTTTGCGGTCCGACGGCAGCCTGTATGCCCGGAGAACGCGAGGCGGCAAGGTGATCGAGAAAGACAGCGACATTGAGATTGACGGCGAGTGGACACTTTACACGTAATCATGCGGAGGTGATAGCATGGCCAACTTGCCAGAGGTAGCGCAATGGGAACCGGGGATCTATCAAATTGAGGAAACCGACCCGGTGCAGGGAGGCCCCAATGGCATTGACAACCTGCCAAATAAGCAGCTTGCAAACCGGACGGCCTACCTGAAGCAGCAACAGGACGCCCTAAAAACCGAGATCGAGGCGGCCAGGGGAGGTTTCGGCAGCCTTGATGCTCGCCTGGATGCCCTGGAAACTCAGACTTTGCAGGGAGAAAGCACATTCGCCGGTACAAGCGGCAGAACCGTAAGCCATTCCTTGGGTCATACCAATTACATCGTCAATGTGGTACCCATTCAGGATACCGGTGGAGACCTGGGGGACGTGTTCATTTCCAAAGCCAGCAACGCCTTCACCGTTTACAATACAGGCGGGTTCACCGGCAGCTTCCGGTACCAGCTCATGACGTAAGGAGGCAGAAAGATGATAGTTCAACGCGACCCTAACAAACCTAATGAAGTTATATCCATCGACCAGGCTTCCCCCAATCGCTTGGTGGTGGCGGCTTTCAACTTTCCGGGCGGCGAGTGTACCGGCGGAACTATAGACTTGACACCATTTCAGGGCGGCCCCTTCAGACTCTATTTGGAAAAGGACGGCAGCCTAAGTACCGAACTTTTTCGGGACCATTACTGGCTTTTGGTTGAAGCCGTTCTACCGGAGAAGCGGCTTGAAAGTCAACCTACCGGAATGACCGACGAGAACGGGCAACCCATTATGGAGATGGTGGAGCACCCGTTGGACCTGAATGATGTCCAGATCACTGTATTCCCCTTACCGGAGGTGGCATAAATGGCGAACGTAAGCAAGCTCTCTCTTGCGGCTTTACGTGACCGGATAGCTGCCGGCACCCGCGAAGTAAACTTGGTCCACAATTCCAAGGCCGATGGGACAGGTGTGACAGTTGTCTCCAAGATGATTTATATACCCAAATTCCGCATTCCCGCAGGTCTCTGGGACAATGGGGCGTTTCCGCCCCAGGACCTCAAACTGGGTGGCTTTCTAATAGACAAGTACCCCTGCAGCCAGCCAGATGCAACCAATACCAGCCGAGGCAGCACTACCCCAAATACCCCCGGCGCAGTGGCGGCCGTATCCCAACAGGGGGTTGTCCCTTGGACGGATATAGACTGGAATAACGCCAAGGTTGCCTGCGCAAACAGGAAGATTAACGGCCGTTCCTGTCACTTGGTCACGATGAAAGAATGGGCAACAATCGTCTTTCTAGTTAAGCTGCTTGGGCATGATATCCGGGGAAACAATTATTGGGGTCGGGATTATCGGGACCCAGACTCGTGGGAGCACTATGGTGTCGCTGATCCGGTTGTGGCAAGTTATACCCAGCAATACTCGCCTAACAAACAGTACTCGCGCTGCCTTACCGGTTCCGGCCCCATCTCCTGGTCGCACAACGGCATGGCGAATGGGATCTTCGATATAGTTGGTAATGTCTGGGAATGGGTGGATTTCCTGATTGATACCGGGCGCTACCAGGCTATCAAAACCGCCGCTATTAACGATGCGGACGGCATTACGGCCACGGATACGGCGATTACGATAGACAACGTGCAAAACCGGGAATTCTGGCCGACAACAAATGGGTTGATTTTGATCAAGGCTGAAGGCACCAACACCGATGAGTATGTAATCTATAGCAACTTTGTAGATAACGGAAATGGGACTTACACATTGACTGGATGCCTTCGTGGCCAGAAGGGCACGGCGGCCAGCGCTCATGCCAATGACGCAGTGGTGCAGCAGATCACCGATTACTGCGTCATCCCCGGCGGGTGGACGGCAAAGGTTGCCGATGCCGGGTTAAATAATACCACCAACCCAACAACATTTACCATTTCTGATTTAGTTCTTGGGCCTGGAGGGGCGAATCCGGCTGTAAACGATGTTCTACAGTGCGAGAGCGAACAACTTATTGTTACAGCAGTAAGCGGGACAAGCATCACGGTGAGTAGGGGAGCCAATGGGTCTACTATAGCTGCTCATGCGCAAGGGGTCGGAATAGCAAAGATTTCGTCCCAGATGAGTAACAATGACGCGGCTTCTACTGACGCCACTTGGGGGGCCTGGCAGTTTGGCAAGTTTCTCACGATGCGCACTGAACCGGAACTGGCTGCCCTGGCCTTGCCTGCCTCTGTAAACGCCAGCGGTAATGAGGAGTGGAAAGATGGTTATTGGGCCAGGTGGAAGGGCCAACGCGCGGCTCTCCGGGGCGGGGGCTGGGACGATGGGTCGGCTGCCCGCGCCGGGTTCGCCCTCCACCTGGGCAGTCCGCCGTCGCACGCGAACATCATCATCGGCTTCCGCGCCGCTTTGTCTTTGTGATCTGGTCCCTGGAAACTGAAAATCTGATGGCCCCGCGATAGCGGGGCCTGAAGCAATCCTTTGAGGTCAAGCTATGGCTCAAGAACTGATCCTAAAAGAAAAGTGTAAGGACATGATGAAGTATGGCTACCAGGCCATCAAGGACATTCCAAGAGATTACCGGTATACATTAGGGGCCGATATCAGGAATTCCATGACCAACCTGCTCCAACTCATTATTCGGTGTGGAAAGCGTTATTACAAGAAAACGACACTGGAAGATATGGACATTGAACTGGATACCCTTAGAACCCTAATCCAAGTAGCAGTAGAAAACAGGGTCATCACCGTTAAAGAGTTTGAGCATTGGTCGGTCTTGCTGGACGAGTTGGGCCGCATGATTGGCGGCTGGATAAAGTCTTTGAAGACAAAGAATTAGGGCCTGGGCTGCAACGCGCGGCTCTCCGGGGCGGGAACTGGGACAATGGGTCGAATGCCCGCGCCGGGTTCGCCCTCAACCTGAACAATCCGCCGTCGAACGCGAACATCAACATCGGCTTCCGCGCCGCTCTGCCTGAAACAAGCGAGAAGGTAGCTGCTTACGGGTGGCTATCCAGGGCACAGGCAAAGGAGCCCCGGTCCTTGTCGCGCCGGCTTGTCCGGCTGGCAAAAAACAAAAAAACGCCTGTCCCGGCCAGTAGGAAACGAAAGCCGGAGCCAGGCCCAGGTTTGGAGGATGAAGATGAGGACTTATAAGAACCTATACCCACAAGTCTATGACTTTCAAAACCTGTATGAGGCCTATCTCAAGGCGAGGCGAGGCCACAGGTACCAGCCGGAAGTCCTCATCTTCACCAACAACCTGGAAAGCGAACTAATCCAGTTACAGAATGAATTAATCTGGAAGACTTATAAAACAGGCTCTTATCGGCGGTTCTACGTCAACGACCCTAAAACCAGGTTGGTTGCCGCTCTTCCTTTTCGGGACCGGGTACTGCAACACGCCTTATGCAACATCATTGAGCCGCTTTTTGAGCGCAAGTTTATCTATGACAGCTATGCCTGCCGGAAAGGCAAGGGAACTCACGCCGGCGCGGACCGGGTAACGGAATTTCTCAGGCGGGCTACCAGGTTATGGCCAAAGCCTTACTGCCTAAAGTGCGACATCAGCCAGTATTTCCCCTCTGTCAGGCACAACACACTCCTGGCAATTATCAAGAGGACCATTGCCTGCGAAGATACCTTGTGGCTGATCCAAGAAATTCTCTCTAGTTGGGTAGATACGAACGACCCTGACCCGAGGGGGCTACCCATAGGCAACCTGACTAGCCAGCTCTGGGCTAACGTCTACCTTGATCAGCTTGATCACTTTATCAAAGAGGTTCTTCGGGTCAAGTTCTACGTCCGGTACATGGACGATTTCGTAATCATCGGCGGTAACAAGGCCGAATTGTGGCAGATAAAAAGAGAAGTCGAAACTTTCCTGGACGACAAGCTGGGCTTACACCTAAACGGTAAGACAGGGATTTTCCCCATTTCTCATGGGGTGGACTTTTTGGGGTACCGTATCTGGCCGGACCATAGACTGTTGCGCAAAAGGAGCACCAAACGGATTAAGCGAGCCTTGCGGCACTTCCAAAAGCTATACAGCCAGGGGAAGATTGGCTTTGACCGAATTAACGCCACGGTCCAGAGCTGGCTGGGCCATGCTAAGCACGCTGACAGTTACCGCTTCAGACAGAAGCTCTTTGACGCAGTTTCCTTTGTGAGGGGCGGTGGTAACGAGGATGAAGATCAAGGGCTTTTGGAATGACCCTGACGGTTTCACAATAGAGGACCTGGCCGTTTTAACGGCTCTGGGGCTTTATGTGTTCGTGGGAGCCAAGATGGCAGTGGTAAAGGATATTTCTTCAAACCAAGTAGATTTTTTCACTGTTCTTGGGTACCCAATTATTGCAGCTATCGCAAAAAGGGCCATTGAGCGGATCGGCTGGCCTACACTTGGACGGCGGGGTCAGGCTTCGCCATATCAGCCACCGTACCCTTATGACGGTTATGGTTATACGCCTCCGCCACAGCCGGCCTATTTCCCAAGAGACGAGGGAAGCGAAGAAGAACAAGTAAGTGAACCCGTCTCTAATAAACCAACAATTTAGGGAGGTGGTTTGGATGAGAGCTTGTATTGACCCTGGCCACGGCGGTGGTGACACCGGGGCGCTGACCGCCGATGGTCGAATGGAAAAAGATACGAACCTGCGTGTGGCCCTGATGGTTGAACAGGAGTTGAGGGGCAGCGGAATTGAGGTCATGCTGACCAGGCGGGACGACCGGGACATCAGCCTCTCCGAACGGTGCCGGATGGCCAACCGCTGGAGAGCCGATGTTTTTGTAAGCCTCCACGCCGACGCCGCCGGCGGGACGAGCGCCAAGGGACACCATGCCATCCATAGTATCCATTCGCAACCCGGCAAGGGCGGCAACAAGCTGGCGCGGTTGCTGGTAGACCAGGTAACGCTGGCTACGGGCCGGCAACCTTTCCCCAGGGGAGACCGGGGCGTATGGACCCGAGAGAGCCAGAATCATCCAGGAGTAGACTATTATGCAGTAATTCGCGAGACGGATATGTCGGCGGTAATATTAGAGCGCGGCTTCCTCACCAACCCGGAGGATGCGGCTCTACTTTTCGACGATAGTTTCCTTCAGAAGCAAGCCCGTGGTATTGCTCGGGCCATCATGATATATTTCGGTGTAAAAATCGAGGAGGTGGCGGTGGGTATGTTTAAAGATATAGCAGGTCACTGGGCGCAAGGCAACATTGAGCACCTGGCCCAAATTGGTATCGTCCGAGGCCGAGAAGATGGCACCTTTGCACCGGATGCACCAATCACCAGGGCAGAGGCGGCCGTTATTTTGGATCGGGCTATTGCCTACATTTTGGGCGAGGTCCAGAAAATGATTAGGGGGGCGGCGTGAGATGGAGGAACTAGTACAAAAAGTAGCTGCTGATTTGCTGGTGTTACTGGCTACCGTAGTTGCGGGCTATGTCGTGGCGTGGCTCCGCAAGCGCTTGGGCGTTGAAGGATTAAAGAAGATCGAAGTCGAATTAGCCATTAAGCAAGAGCTGGCCGCCAAGGCTGTTCAGTTCGTAGAGCAGGTTTATCGCGATCTACATGGTGAAGAGAAATACCGAAAGGCGGCCGAATGGCTGGCTGGACGCGCCCGCGAACTGGGCATCGCCATAACGGCGGATGAAATGAAGGGCCTAATAGAGGCGGCTCTACGGGCTTTTAAGGATGAATTTGGGGAGCAATGGGCTAAGGCATTAACGTCCAATTAACGCCTTATGTCACCGCGTTAACAGCAGCTAAAAGGCGGCTTGGGGCCGCCTATGAAGCGGCAGGAGAGGGGGCCTTACCTATAGGCAACCCCTCTCCTCAACAAGTTTTATGCATCGATTTATGCATTCTCATGTTGCGTGAGATTTTTTCGCATCGAGCGTGAGAAGCAACAAGCATTCAATCCCGGAGATAATCCGGGTTTTTTCTTTTTTGTGACGGTTTGTTTCACCTCCTGTTCTTGGCCCGGCTACCGCGCAACGGAAGCTGGGCTTTTTTATTGGAGGTGCAGCTAATGAAAAGCGATAACACAATAATTCGTGTAGAAAAGCGAGAGCGGTATGTTGTCTTAGATAAGTATTTTCTGGAGGAGGATGATCGTCTGAGTTGGAAAGCTACTGCAATCTTAGCTTATTTGCTCGCAAAACCCGACGGGTGGGAAATCAGGGTAGCGGATCTCATAAAGAGAAAACAGGATGGAAGAGACTCAGTTAGAGCTGGTTTGCGTGAGTTGATTAATACTGGGTACTTGGAGCGGCGACCAAACCGGGACGAGACCGGAAAGTTTCACGGCTATATTTATATTGTTCACGAAAAGCCTGTTGAGCCAGAATCACCGGAGACGGAAAACCGGCGCCGGAAAATCCACCCCTAGTAAATAACAATAATTTAGTAAATAACAAATTAAATAAACAACAACAACAGAACCCCGTTGTTGTTGTTGACGATAACAGCGAGAAAAAATTTTGCTTTTCTGCCGGGCCCTCGTCTGAGGAAGTAGACGATCTCCGAAGCTTCGCCGAGGAAAATGGAATTGAAATGAGCGAGCGATTCGCCGCAACCTACATTGCTGCAGCCGGAAGTGTCGAGGCAGCCAAAGAGCTGGTCGTCAGTTGCGCATCATACATCGCCAGAGAAAAACAAAACGGGCGCGAAATCAGAAGCGTTGCTGCAATCCTGAGCAACGCGGCAAAGAACTTTCTGACCGGAGCCGCCGTCAAGAACATAGTATGGGGTTTGAGCAGCAAGGAAGACAAATATCGGGACCTGTACCTGAACCGGCTGAAAGAGCCGATGGACCCTATATCCCACAAGCCTCAAAAAGATCAAAAAGAGAAAGAGTATGCCGATCTGATCCTAAATCGATTGGATATTATTGACAAAGAGGGTGCCGGTTGGTGTGCAGAATAGGGTGCCGAATTTGTATTTTCTCCCCCACCCCCCACCCTATCCAGCATGGCGCACACGTTTAAAACCAGTCAAGACGCCCCCCGCCGCCTTGACCTGCGCTGTGCTTGGTCATTCCGTCCCCCGCCCACTCAACGTCCTGCGGACGTTGCCCTTCGGGAGGCATCGCCCTGGGGGTTCCGGACAAGGACATTCTCTGGAACCAGGCGGAGCGCAGGGTTGACATGAAGCGCGGAGATAATTCTCTTTCTATGGTGATCGGGAAGGCCCGGATCACTGTCAACGGCCAGGCGAAGGACATCGACGTGTCCCCGACCATCAGGGACAGCAGGACTTTTCTCCCCGCCGGTACGTTGCCGAGGGCCTTGGCTTCAACGTGGACTGGGATCCCGCCAACAAGATCGTCATCTGCTGGCCGAAGGACTCCCCCAAGCCCGTCCTGAGCGAGGTCGTCAAGCAGGCCGTGGAGTTCAACGGCAAGCCGGAGGCGGTCAAGAAGCTGGAGAGCGCGTTAGGGATCACCATGACGGCTGCTAAGTACAATCCTGGTGGTTGGTACTACAACGAACCCAATCCGTATATTCCTGACGAACCGGCCAGGAGCGTGATTATTGCTAACAAGGATAAGAGCTACGTCAATGTGGATTATTACCCGAATTGTCGTATTCGTGTCAACATCCGCTGGGCAAGCGTTGCTGATACATATAACGTCACTTACGATCTCAGCCCGATAGAGAGAACCTTAAGGGCGTTCTTCCCCGGCCAGGAGGCCAAGTTCCCGGCGGTTATGGCCAAAGCTAAGGAGATCGCCGAAGTAACCAAGCAGAGCAACGGTTTCAAGCGGGCGAATGTGGCGGAATTCAACCTTAACGGCAAAACGGTTGAATTGTGCTCCGACGATTTCAACTTTGTAAGCCTTGTCTTTAAGGAGGTATGACGGTTGAGAAAAACACCCAAACTGATGAGCGTGATCTTAATAGCAACCCTGCTCGCAGGGTTGTTTCTTTTGAGCGGTTCCGCCTTCGCCGACACCAACAGCGACAAGCTCCAGCAGATGCTGGAGGCTATGGGGTTGAAAAACCCTAAGTCGTCCCAGTATGGCGATCTCTGGGCGCGCCTCGACCGGGGGCAGCTGGTCTTCGGTTCTCCGCTGCTCGTTCCCGGGAACGAGTGGAAGAAAGCTCCGCCGGACATGAACGGCCAGGACTGGCAGACGGCCAACGGGATCGACCTGGGCCACCCCGGGGAGGAGCCGCGCTATCTGGGGTTTACTCTTCAGAAGGACCCCTTCTCCAATGACTGGTTTCCTCCGGATGCTGAGCCGGGCACCCCGGCGAAGAGGAACATGATCGCCGAGCCGTGGAACGTCAAATCCGGTGGAAAAAACCTATGTTCCGACAACCCCCAAGGCATCTCCGACTACACCTGGGGAGTGATCAAGGCCGCCCTGGCCGACTACCACGAGAAGATCGGGTTTAGCAACCCGCAGGATGGCTTCGCCTACAACCCGGCCTTCAAGGGGCAGTTCGACATCAACACGATCAAGCGGTACTTCAAGGTTCTTTCCGAACCCAAGCCCGGGGTAACTGGAGCCGTCAGGGAATGGCACTACCGGAACGGCGTGCCCTGGTACGACACCATCACCGTCAACTGGGACGTGCTCCCGAACTTCATCCTGGAGGACATCGACCCGAGCACGCAGCTGGCAAGGCCGGGGGAGACCTACACCGGAAAGGTAAAGGTTAAAGCGGTCCCCCTGGGAGACTTCATCTCCGACGCACAGACCTGGCAGCTCTACCAGGTCATGTACGGGCCGGAAGTGCATCTCCAGGACAGCTACGACATCCCGATCGGAGTGGCCGTCGGCAAGAGCCTTACGGAAATGACCGTTAACCAGACCGTGCAGCCCACGGACCTTCCCGGAGTCTACACCCTGCTGAACATCGGGGAAGGGGAGTACGAAGCGGAATTCAAGTGGCAGGTTCCGAAGGATTTTGCCGGCAAAGAGATTACCCTTGCTTCCGAGGTAAACGCCACCGGATTACTGCCGGGTGATGTTCACATAGACGACAGGGAATTCGTCAACGCGGACAACTTCAAATCGGTCAAAGTCCCGGTGGACGTGAAGAACCTTGCCGTAACAAACCTGAAGATCACTCCCAATCCGGCGAACCAGGGGGACACCGTGACCGTTTCTGCCGACGTGGAGAACCAGTACAGCCAGGACATCGCTACGAAGGTGCAGTACCGGTTCAACAACAATGCGGTGGGAGAGCGAGACATAACCGTGCCGGCCCACGGGAGCGTTCCGGTGTCCTTCACGGTGACCGCGCCGCCGCCAGGGAAATACTCGGCGGGTGTGCTGGTCAACCCCAACAAGGACATGCCCCCGGATGAGATCAACATCCTGAGCGGGGACTGGCCCGGGGACAACCTGGCCTGGGGCTGGCTCAACGTGCAGGGGGTTGACATATCGGTAACGGCAAGCACGCCCAAGCCCAAGTACGTCATACCGTTCAACGCCAGCTCGGTCCAGTGCCCGGTGAACATCGTCGTAACCAGAAAAGACAACGGGGACACCGTTCCGGTGAGGGTCACTCTTGAGTGTCCTCTGGGCAACAGGACGTTTGACATTACCCTGGAGCCTGGGGGCAAGTGGGGGAAACCGGTTACTCTTCCGGCTTACAGCCCTGGTTTCTATCCGGTCAAGGTCCAGGCCTGGCCGGTGGGAGCGCAGGACATGAATCCGGGAGACAACGTCGTTTTGCTGAACATTGTGGTGGAAAAGCAGAAGCCGCCGGAGATTCCGAGGGACAATTTCTGCGGCGTGTTGCGTCTTTAACCGTTTTGGTTGTAACGTTTGTTTTGTCGTTCGGCCCCCTGGCCTTTGCCTGCTCCTGGCCCTGGCCGGGGTATCCGAAGCCAATAGATTACATTCAGGGCTACGCTTACGAAGTGATCCCGGGAGTGAGACTGTACAGCCCGTACGCAACCTTGGAAGTGAGAAGCGATGTCTTCCCCCCAGATGTGAGTTTAACACAAGAAATGAACGCAAAAGCCGCTGTAATTGAGTCCGTCTATGGGAACGGCCTGGGGGCGGTTCAAGATGTTCTCCGGCGTTTGGCGGAGGAAATAGGCAAGGATAAAGTTCAGAAGTTCATGGAGGGGGTAGATATATATTTGCTGCCGTCTATGGATTTCGCCAAGTCCTATGCGATTGCTCAGGGGGAGCCAGATTTAAAAGTAAAAGGTTTTTACGTCACCATGATGAAAGAGATCTGGATCAACGCCGAGGATCCGCCTAACGCATGGAAAAATACGCTTTTACACGAGATCGGCCACAGATACGACTACTACTGCAAGGTTTACAAGATCGGGTGCAGGTGGAAAATTTCGCGCGAGGAGATAATGAGATATATTGAATCGACTAGAAAAATAGTATAAAATCTGCTATAAAATACTCACGTATGTTGAACATTTATTATTTTTTTGGACACAGTTGAAAATATTTCTTGAGCATTTTAAAATAGAAAAAAAAGATGAGTTAAAAGCAGAATTGATATTAGAATTAGGACCTTAGGTAGGGGCGACAAAAATGTAGAAAAAGTACCCCCACGGAATTTCTGCGCGCTTTAATAGATTCTACTAAGTCAGACAAAGTCAAAATAAAGCTGTCCAACATGCTTCGGGCAGCTTTTTATCTTCTTTTTATCTTTTTATATGGGAAATCTATACCGCGCCGTTCTGCCCCGGTGGCGTACACCCTCCCTTGTGGGTAGTCCAGCCAAGGACTACCCGCGATCTTTTAAAAAAACAGATTGTCAATAAGGCAAAAGCTCTATCTTTACGTCGGCGTCAAGTTCATTTGCTATCTTTTTAAGTGTTCGGATGCTCATATTCTGTCCACCACTCTCGATGCGCGCAATGACAGACTGAGTGGTTCCTATGCGGCGGGCGAGTTCACGTTGCGTCAGTCCTTTCCTCAAGCGTAGGGCAATAATCTGACGGATTAGTTCATACGTGGGCTCAGTCTCTTTCCAGGCCTTCTGAAATCCAGGATCGGCCATACTTTCTTGTATATGCTTCTGCAGATCGTCCATTTACATCAATCCTCCCTTCGGTTCTGTTCTAAATACTTTGCAAGGCGTCTAAGAGCGATGTCCCGTTCAGAATCCGGAAGCTTATCCGTCTTCTTCTGGAATCCATGTAGTATCAGGATAGTCCTAACCGGTCAGCAAGCTAAACAACAGGTGATAAGTGCCGCCAAAAGCAACAGTCCTAAGCTCCCAAAGGTTTCTTTCTATATTAGAGACGAATGGGAAACCGAGATCCAGACCAAAATCACTCAACAGCTGCATGTTTCTGAGAATTTTGGCTTTTACCTTCGGTTGCAAGCCGTCCAAGTATTCCCCTGACTGGCTGCTTTGCACCCTCTTTGTAATATATAATATGCCACCTCATGCTAAAATTATAGCATATATGCGATACTATTTCGATAAGGTTTTTAATCATCTCATGCCCGGCCAAGCGCCGGGCTTTTCTTTTTTTACGGGAGCTGAACGCATGAAACTATACACAGTCCGAGAAGTGGCGGCAATTCTACACAAGAGGCAGGCTTTCGTCCGAGCCGAGATCGCAGCCGGTCGCCTGGCTGCCGTGAGACTAGGTCCCCGAGGGACCAGGATCAGCGAAGAAGCACTTCGCGAATATATCACTAAAATGGTGGCGTATCCGTTAGCTTTGCAGGAAGCAGGCACCATGACAAATAAAGATTCTTCGAAAATGTTCCCTGAAAAAATAGGTATTTTAGGGGAAAGGGGTTATTTACACTCTTTACCAGGTGCTGTAGCTGGAAGCCTTGTGGCTGTTGAAATGCAGGGTTGGTAAATACTGAGGGCAGGATCTGTATAAATTTGGATACAGTTGAAAATATTTCTTGAGCGTTTTAAAATAGAACAAAAAAATGATGAGTTAAAAGCAGAAATGATATCAGAATTGAATTGGGACTTTTGGCCGGGGGCGATAGAAATGTAGAAAAAGTGCCTCCGGGGATAATTGCGCGCTAAAATAGCCTATTTTTTATGTGCCCGGATCGGGAAAAAAGATCCGGGCTTCCTCTACTTAGTATCAGCAAAAGTAGTGAGGGATTAACTCCGAATCTCTAGTTTCAGTCCCAAGGCATTAAAAGCCTTGATCACGGTGTGGATATGCCCCACCCGTGCGCTTTCCAGCCTGGAAACCTGAGCCTGTGTTAGCCCGGCATGTTTTGCAAGCATTTCCTGACTCCACTTGCGTTTATTACGGGCGGAGATGATCGCTTGGGCAATTCTGTACTGTATTTCGTCCTGAGCCATCGCTTCAATTATGTCAGGACGCTTTTCTTTTATTTGGTCAGCAATTTCTTTCATAGTGTAAAACTTACGCATGTTCAACGTCCCCTTTCTTTCAAATACCGTTCGTAGATACGCTCTGCTCTTCTGATCTCTATCGAAGGAACTTTGTCGGTAGTTTTTTTGAAGCACCTTGTCAGCAGAAACTTTCCGTCAACGATAATAAAGAACAGAATACGCTCACGGGCGTTGGAAAACCTGATTCTTAGTTCCCAAAGGTTGTACTTGCTTTCCCAGATTCGGTGCACATATTTTTCGCCCAGGGAGAGACCGTTGTTGTTCAGCAGCGCTATACCGTACAGAATTTTCGACGCTACCTTGGCCGAAGAGTGATTCAATATGTAGCTCCTCACATCATCGTACATAACGATATTGGTGCATTCTTCAAGTATTTTTAGCAGCCGATCCTGTATGTCCTCTCCCATTCTTTTCACCTATTTAGGATTATATCAGATTTGGTATGAAAGTAAACATTGGATCTTTGCCCGGCGCTGGGCCGGGCTTTGCTTTTTTTATCAGGAGATGAACGCATGAAACTCTACACGGTCCGGGAAGTGGCGGCAATCCTGCACAAAAGCAGGCTTTCGTTCGAGCCGAAATCGCGGCCGGTCGCCTAGCTGCCGTGAAACTAGGTCACCGGGGGACCAGGATCACTGAAGAAACGCTACGTGAGTACATTTCAAAAACGACAATGACTGCGTAGCAGGAAAAAAGGGGGCTGGCGAATCAAAAATAATGTTTGCTAGCCCTCCTGGACTTACAGGAACAGGAGAGGAGAAAGTGCGAAGCGTGGGTTTTGGAGAGAGTTTTAGGATTGGTTGGTCTAAAGATGGATGGCTTGTCGAAAGAGAAAAAAAGCAGGAATTGGGCAATTTCGGGAGAATGATTAAATAAAGTTTTTGCAGGAGGCATTTTCTTTGGACCCCTGGAAAATGCAAAAACTGTACAGGTTTGCCATCATAATGACCGTGGCAGCGATAATATCCGACATCATAACAAAGGACTATATATGGCTATGTTTTCAGTTGGGCGTGCTGTATTTGCTGCTGAGCGGCCCTATCATCAGGTTTTAACTGGCCTGGGGGCGGCAGAATTGAACGTACAGGACTTGTTTCGCAGGGTTTCGTGGGATGACGTGGCCGGATGTTTTGCGCAGCTTTACCCGGACGATATTGAAAATCTGGAGGGCCTGAAAAAAGTCTTTAATCAGGTGCGTACCTGTGCGCCTGTCACCGATCCGCAGGAAATGATGGTCTCTATCGACCTGGTACAGGACGAAGATGAGCGCTGGTATGACGTCTATGGGCGCGTCCCTGGAGAGAGAGAACGCTGCACCTTTGAGCTTTGTTTATACAGAGAGTGGGCGGGTTTTCTGGTGGATGAAAAGCTGCTGCAGCAGATGAGCCCCCGGGAGATTGTTTCCCACATGCTGCGGGAAATGACGTTTTACGGGTATTCAGATGAAGACATTTTGGCTCAAAGACAGGAAATTGAGAATCTTCTGGTGGTTTGAGGGAACATAAGAACAAGGGAGCGAGAAGATGTCTGATACTTCCTAATCTCAACGGTCCGATGGTCGCTGCTCAAAAAAATTGCTTTTTCAGGAGGCTGCCGTTGATGAATCCAATACCTTCCGAAGTTGTTGAAAAAACATGGAAAAGAGTGGGGAGCATGTCTCCCCTACAGGGAAAGAAAATGATTAATGAAATGAGCAAGCAGCAGCCGGTTATCCTTGCCTATCTTCTGGCGGCAGGAGACGATCTTTTAAACCAAGACGAGCGGGAATTGTTGCTTTATTTAGGAGTGGTGGTGTGGCAGATAATGATTCAGGGAAATAATGCGCCGTTGCCTAAAGTTACCGAAAAAGCCTTAGATAAGGCAGAAAGAAAAAACATGAAGATGCTTGAACGTTTTGCCGGTAAGGCTTTCGACCAGATGGAAAAGGGCGTGGAAGCAATGTTCCGTAATTATAACCAACGAGAGGTTTTAAAGTATGTTGTTGAAGCATTGATGGAAGATCCAGAAGAAGGGTGCTTTATCAGGGAGGAAAATAAAGGTATCATGATGGTTTTCTTGAAAACCGTGATCGATTGTTTTGATCGCTAAATTTGGACAATTCATAGCAATAGATGCAAGGCATAACCGAAATCGATAGTAGCGACCCCCGCCCCTGCGGGAGGGGGAAATACAAGATTACCACCTGTTTGATTTTGACTTCGATGATGCGGCGGTTCACGTTCCCGGCCCCGATTATGCCCCGGGAGAACTGCATGGAGGCTTAAAAGAACTGAACGCCAAAAGAACGAAAATGACGTCCTTCTCGGCGGACGCAAAAAATGCGGCTACTCTTGCGACTTCGGAGATAACTGGCGGCACGAGATGGTTCTGAAGAAAATACTACACGGCGTTACCCGGTATGCGGTGCCGGTGCCCACCACAGGCCGCCGGAGGATGTCGGTAGAGTTTCGGGTTGCGAAAAATTTCTGCGCATTATCCGCGATGCCGGGCACCTGGAGCGTGACAATTATCTGCGTTGGGCAGAAAAAGACACAGGTGGGAGAAAGTTTGACCCGGAATATTTCGACATCAACGAAGTGAACCGGGCGCTGGCGAAGTTGTTAATCTGACCCGTAGGCGGTGGTGAGAAATTTTCCGGCTTTCTACACTGAAAAATCCAAATGAAGATAGCGAGGGGAACAGGTTTGGCAAAAATCGGCAGAAATGACCCATGTCCATGTGGGAGCGGGAAGAAGTACAAGAAGTGCTGCCTTCCTAAGGTAA
>CADDZD010000007.1 GCA_902812385.1 Clostridia bacterium
GGCAGTTGGGGTATAGATTATAGTGTTTCGCACAATAACAACGCATTTTTTGCAATCGGTATTACCAGCCCCCGTCACAGGTGGAAAGAGTTAAAAGATTGGATTCTTTTTAAGTATACGGGGTGCAGGAAAACCCTACAAGCTTTCACCAAAATACCGCCTGAAAAGGGCAGCAAGGGCATTTTCGGCTTCCCGCTTTACCTCCTGATATCTGTTAAGCAGGTCCCTGGCTTCGGGTGTCAGGGAGGCACCGCCGCCTGATCTCCCCCCAACCTGGAAATGCAGCAGTTTAAACCCCAACCGTTGTTCCAGCCTTTTTACCAGGTTCCAGGCATGGCTATAGGACATGTTCATCCCCTCCGCAGCCGCCCTCAGAGAGCCAAGCCGGTCTACCCTGCATAGAATCTCGCAGGGGCCATCTCCGAAAGCCTTCCCCGTTGTCTCCAGCCAAATTTTATATTTCAACCTCAATCCCTTGTTTACATTCACCTTGTCAACCTCCCTATCACAGTTTTGTCCAGTAATCTGAGCAGTTGTCAGAACAAGGTGCGCAGATATCGTGCTTCTGGTAATATTCTCCAGTAAAGCCCTCAATAGCCGCATAATCTGACGGTGCCTGGTTTATGTTGAGAAAAGCGGCTACTTCCGGATCCCCGGGATTGCTGAAGATACTGCTGGGCACTCCAACCTTCCTAACCGTTCCATTCAAGATAATACCTACCCGATCCGCAAACAGGACAGCTTCAGCAAAATCATGGGTCACGTGGATAACGGTAAATTTGTGCTTGGTATGCAATCTCCTCAGATCGCTATAAACCTTTTTTCTCGTATTCGGATCCAGGGCGCTAAAGGGCTCGTCCATGAGTAGAACCAGAGGACGAAGGATCAGCGCCCTGGCAAGGGCGACCCTTTGTTGCTCACCCCCACTCAATGTTGCCGGATACCTGTTTAGGAGCTTAACGATGCCGAACATTTCCGCCAACTCCTGAACCCTTGCCTTTATGGTCGGCGAAGGAATCCTCTTCAGGCAGAGCCCGAATGCAATATTCTTGTACACATTCAGGTGAGGGAAAAGGGCGTAGTCCTGGTAAACAAAACCTAGGTTCCTCTTTTCTGGAGGAATGTGAGCAGTGTCTCTGCCAGCAAGAAATATTTTGCCTGAATCGGGCTTGTAGAACCCTGCTATCATTTCCAAAATAACAGATTTGCCTGTACCTGTAGGGCCAAGGATCGAAAAGAATTCCCCTTGTTGAATATCCAGATTGACGTTTTCCAGTGAAAACTCCCCTAGCCTTATAGAGACATTGATTAGTTTAATCACAGCAAGAGCCTCCCGGTTTCAAGGATCATCAACTCACCCTGCAACAGCTTAAGTAGAAACGGGGCAAAATCTGTTTAGCCCCATAATTCTTGCGGGCCCGGCAATAGTAGTTCCGTAAAAGAGTTTCGGCTTCTTCATCTGCAAGAGGGAGTCGATACTTCCATTCACCACTGTGCTCCCTGTAGCTAGAATTAGATCGCACCAAGCATCGACCTCGTCCAGGTCACACTCACCACCACTTTCTATACAAACCCCGTTGATCTCTTTCCCGATATTATTGGGATCAAGGTCAAAGACCCTGATCTGATAATTGCGAGCAAGCTGTTCTACCATGGCGGGTTGCAATCCGATTACAGCAATACGTGGCTTTCCATACTCGGAAGCTATCTTTTTAACCAGCTTGGAACTGCATATTCCAGGCCCCTTATCCTTACAGTGAATGGTATTGGTTATGGCACCTCTCATTCGTAGAACAGCATTCAGGGCTGCAATAATAGCCCCGCGGCGGTAATTGTCGGTAGGTGGCAGGGCAAAGACCTCTTTCAGTGTCCCATCAAAGCTGCCCGGGAGATCGGTATAAGCCTGTCCTGCATGCCCCTTTACCATCGCATACATCAGGCTCTCCTTCCCCTTTTGAAGCGGGAAGTCGTTCCTGCCGGGGTCACCGATAGCGTCCCGGGCTGTGAGCACCTTGCAGGATATCTGAATACAGCTAGCGGCCAGCTCCGGGTCATCCAGGATCTTCTGGATAGCAGGCTCCAATGTCCTAAAAATTCCCGGTATTGCCAATATGTTTTCCTCCCAATTTGTTGAAAATATAAAGCGAAATCACAGAGATGATGATCAACAGGTCGGCGACCGCCATAGCGGCATCCAAATCCCCCGTAGAAAGGTTCAAGAAGAGGGACACGGGAAGGGTTTCTGTGCGAAACCGTGTCGCTCCCGCGATCATGAGGGCGCCGCCGAACTCCCCTAGTGCCCTGGTCCAGGTGGTGACCGTTCCGGCAATGAGCCCGTTTCTGGAGAGGGGAAGGGTGACCTTTAGAAACGCCGCGAACGGAGTGCATCCCAGGGTTCTGGCCACAAATTCCAGGCGACGGTCTACTGATAAAATAGTAGAGTGCAGGACCCGTGTCATGTAAGGCAGGTTTACAAACAATTGGGCGGTAATAATCCCCTTCGTCGTGAACACAAAAGACAACCCAAGTCTCTCAAGCCAGCCCCCGAAAGCGGTGGAACCAAAGAGAAGCAGCAGGCAGAAGCCTGACACAATGTGAGGCAGCGCAAGGGGAATATCAAGCAGCGTATTTAAGATCCCTTTCAAGGGAAACTCTACCCTGGCCAGAGAGTAAGCTACAGGGATGGCGATAATAAGGCAGAGCATAGTCGAAATAATAGAAGTATATAAGCTGAGTTTGATTGCGAACTGTATTTCTGCGGATACCAGGGACTTCCCGATGTGGGGAAGCCCTTTTGCCAGTACTATCATTAGGGTGGCCAGGATAAAAGCTGCCGTCAGATATGTAATGGTCGCTGTGATGATTTGAAATCTTTCGACTGGAAATTGCTTTTGCACTACTTAATTGCCCTCCAGTGCTGGTTTGAAACCCCATTTTTTCCATACTGCCATGGCCTTCTCTGATGTAACAAAATCCATGAATTGTGTCGCGGCTTCCGGCTGTTGGGAGAATTTCAGGGAGGCCACAGGAACAGTTTTAATATATTGCTTCATTTCCGGGACGGAAACCGCCTCTATCTTGTCATCGCCTACTAGGTTGTCTTCCCAGATGATGGCCGCGTCCGCCTGCTGTAAGGCAAGGTAGGTGAAAAGTTCGCTCACATTAGCTGTCCGGACGACTACGTTCGGTTCCACCTCTTCCAAAAGTCCCTGATCCTTTAATATCTTGTCAGCAACCTTTCCAATCGGGCAGGACTGCGGGTCCCCAAGAGCAACTTTGACGCCCTGTTTTGCCATATCCTGCAACGATTTGATCCCCGCCGGGTTGCCTTTGGGTACGGCCAGCACGGGAATGTGTAATACCACCGGCTTCTGCAACTTTACTTTTCCCTTTTCCGTAAGCGGCTGCAATTCCGCCACATCACCTGGCATAAATACATCCCCTTTTTCTGTCGTGAGAATCTGGGCTGTGCATTGTGCACTGCCGCCGAAAGACAATTCAACCATAATGCCTGTTTCTTCCTGGAACATTTTACCCAGCTCATCCATGGGCTTGCGCAAGCCGGCGCCGCAGTAAACCAGTATGCTCTTACCCTCAACACCCTGCTTCCCGTTATCTCCTGGAGTTCCTGATGTGGTTGCAAGATTCTGTTGCGAACCACAGCCCGCCGTCAACAAAGCAACCGCCAACAGAATATAGAGCCTTGACCATTTAAACATTCAGGATCTCCTCTCTCAATCTTTTGAAGCTATTCTGTAAAAAAAGGTTTTTGGGCATGCTCGACCTAGCCCACTCTTAGGGCGTTATGCTTGTGTTTGTATAACGATGGGGTAAAAAATTGAGGCAAGACATTACGGTCATATTACCAGCCAGATTTTGACTTCAGCTCTAATTTTGGCTTTCCCCATTTGCTCATTACCTTATTTTAATGTAAGGTTAGTATGTCATTAACTTCTTTTCTTACTCATAAATGTGAAGAGGATAACCCTGCCCGTATTACAAGTGTATCCGAACATTGGTTTTAAGGCTACATGAAATTGTCAAGGTATATCGCCGTATCTATAAGGCACGAATCTTTCATGCTAAATCTCGATGATTGCTTCTCCACTCCTAAAATTAATCTTGCAAACGAAAGATGACAGGGTCACCTCGCACATATTATAGATAACTGCCTGGTTTATTGGTAAGTTAATCAGGAGCCGAAAAGGCCCTTACGGTAAGCCTTCAAATAGTTCATCATGAACTGATCCAACCCGAGCAAGGCCTGAGAAGCATAAATTAAGCTCATCATCTGTTTATCGGTTGGATCCAGGATATAGGAATCCATCCCACTTCCCATAGTCAGAATAGTAAATGCCTGATTGAGCAACCTGCGGTTGGGCAGTCCGTAGGAGATGTTGCTTAAGCCACAGATGGTATGCACATCTGGATATTTATCCTTTATATACTGGATCGTCTGGAGAACCTCTTGACCGGCCTGATTACTGACACTAATAGGTTTAACAAGAGGATCAAAATATATATCCTGTGCAGGTACGCCCTCGTCGAGAAGTTGCGGGAGTAACTTATCGACGATGGCAATTCTTTTTTCAGCAGTGTCAGGAATGCCGGAGTCATCCATCAACAACGCAACAACTTTAGCGTTATATTCCAAAACAAGAGGGAGAACCTGGCTGAATCTTTCTTTTTCAGCCGTAATCGAGTTAATCATAGGCTTAGTTGTTTTTTTGTGCAATTTCAGCCCCACCTTGAGTGCTTTTGGGTTGGGACTGTCTATGCATAGAGGTGTATCTTCGACCACTTCCTGTACAATATTTACGAGCCATTCCATAATCTGTTCTTCTTCTGTAACAAAGTTGCCACAGTTGATATCAATGTAATGGGCACCGGCCTGTACCTGATTCCTAGCAATTTTTTTAATTGCTTCCGCATCCCGAGCGGTTACTGCTTCCTTGATGTCTTTGCGGCTTGTGTTAATTAATTCACCCACGATTAAAAATGACATATGAATCACCTTCTTAAACAAATATTCAGTTCATTTTGGAATGCTCACTTTTAATACATTTCAAGGTAAGGCCATCTTAAGACCGTGTTTTTTGTTCACTGGTGGCCGCGCCAGTATAATTTTTAGCACGTTAACTCGTATAAAGCCTCGTATAGGAGGGAACAGCACATCTCTCTCCGGTACTCCGCCGAGGCCCTGATGTCCGAAATAGGATCGCAGAACTCCCTGGCTTTTGACGCAATCTCTTTAATTGCTTGCTGGTCCAATTTTTTTTGCTCGAGCAGCCTTTCTAGCTCAACTGCTCTCCTTACCACCGGCCCTACAGCCCCGAATGCAACTCCTGGGTTACTGCATTTCTTTGTCTCAGGGTCAAACCCGAACTTTACGGCTACACTGGCTATAGATATGGCTAGCGACTTTCGCTGCCCCAGCTTTCTATATAGGCACCTCTCTTCAGGCTTCATTTTCTTGACAACAATGCTGGTTAATAGCTCATCAGGCCTCTTCAGGGTCTTCCCCGGGCCAGCAAGAAATTCTTGCAGTTTCATCTCTCTCTCACCATTAACCGAACTTAGCACAACCTTCGCTCCAAGAGCAACCAGCGGTGGAACAGAATCGGCCGCTGGAGATGCGTTTACAATATTGCCACCTAAAGTTCCTGTATTTCTTATTTGTGGCGAGCCCACTGTCCTACACCCCTGCACAAGGAGAGGTAAATAATTGTTAGTCAGTTCGGAATCCACAACATCTCCATGAGTAACAAGCGATCCCAGGATGATGTTTTCCTCATCTTCTTTAATCTCGCTTAGCTCCTTGAGACCTGAGAGATCGACAATCTTCTTTGGGGCGAGCATCCCCTTTTTCATTCTGACTAGCAGGTCGGTACCACCAGCCAAAGGGGTCGCTCCACTGGCAACAGCCGCCAGGGCCTCGGCAAGATTGCTGGGCCTTATCAGTTCAAAAGCCTTTAACATGCTGACACCTCCCTTTACTAAGAGCGCAGAAGATCGAATTCCTTCTTAGCCATAAAATAGATATCCTCGGGAGTTGCTGGGATCTTAGTGATGCTAATCCCCAAGGCGTTTTTGATAGCATTGATAACGGCAGGAGTGATCGGGTTGCATACCGCTTCACCGATACCTTTGGCTCCGAAAGGACCCGATACTTCATATTTTTCCACCGGAACAGTCTCAATCTCAGGAGCATCCTGGGCAGTTGGAATGATATAGGTTGAAAGGTCCTTGTTCATATACTGTCCATCGACTTGCCGGATTTCTTCCATCAAGGCATATCCCATCCCCATGACCGTACCTCCCTCTGCCTGTCCCTCCAAACCCTGCCTGTTAATAATGCGACCGGCATCGGGACTGACTACCGCCTTTAACACGCTGACCTCACCCGTCAGGACATTTACTTCAACCAGTGCCATTTCAGATATATAACTGTAGATGAAATGCGGCAGGCCAAGAGCCTCTTTAAACTCCAGGTCGGCTGTAGGCCAGTCAAACCTGGAGTAGCACTCCAGGAAACGGTTTTCTTTGCTCAATCGTTCAGCAATTTCAGCATAGGTAACCTTTAAATCGGAATCTTTAACAGCGACACAATGCGGTCTTAATTCCAAAGAATCCGGGGGCACTCCCAGCATCCTGGAGGCTTCTGCAAAAAGATTTGCTTTCATCTTATTGCCAGCCTCGATAATAGCCCTCCCTCCGGTATAGGTAGTGCGGGAAGCGCTCGTGCTCCCTGAGTCCGGGGTACTTCTGGTATCTCCAATCTCCAGTTCAATATCCTCCGGGTTACAACATAAGACCTCGGAAGCAATCATGACAAAGGCAGTACCGTTTCCCTGCCCAATGTCCGGGCAGCCTATCTTCAAAGTAAATTTGCCGCCGGGCAGGAGAATAATCGTGGCCGCGCCGTAATCCGGGAAGAAGGAGCCAAGGCCACATCCCTGGTGAGAACATGCAAGACCTATTCCCCTCTTCAGATAAGGCCTATCGGTTTTAAGGTAATATCCCTTATTTTTCCAGAGGTCATGGTTTTTCAAGGTTTCTAGAGTCTCAGCTATCCCTACACTGGGTGAAGGTATGTGGCCTAGGTTGGCACTCTGGTGATTCCGCAATGCATTCTTCAACCTGAGTTCCAGAGGGTCAATCCCGAGCTTCTTGCTGATCAGATCCAACTGACACTCGATGGCAAAGGTAGCCTGCGTAGCACCGAAGCCTCTGAAGGCTGAACCTATACAATTGTTGGTATATACACTGAAACCTTCCAGATCGGTATGTGGGACGTAATAAGGGCCGCTAGCATGTTCCACAGCAAGTTTCATAATTGCGGATCCCAGGCACGTATAGGGCCCATTATCGGCGATAATCCTTGCCTTATTCGCTAGCAATTTCCCGTCCTTGGTTACACCTGTCTTCAGGGTAATTTTCATCGGCAGTCTTTTTTGACCGGCAATTAGGGACTCTTCGCGGTTCCAGACGATCTTCACCGGGCGGCCAGTCTTTAAAGTCCCCAGGGCAAGCAGGATCTGGGCTGTTATTTCGTCTTTACCCCCGAATCCGCCGCCAATGTAGTGAGCAATGACGCGGATCTTTTCCATCGGGTAATTCAAGGAACGGGCAATCTGAATGATATCCCGGTTCGGGTATTGGGAGCCTGCAAACACGGTGATATTACCGTCTTCGTCGATGGTTGCCACTCCACCCTCGGTTTCCAAGAATGTGTGCATCTGTCTCGGGGTATAGTAGGTCTCTTCAACTATCAGGTCGGCTTCTCTAAAACCCTTTTCGACATCTCCTTTGGTGATCCTCACATGTTCAATAATGTTCCCTTTTTCATGCACCTTGACATCAGTCTGAAGGGCATCTTCCATATCGGAAACCACCGGGAGCGGCTCGTAATCTACTTCGATGAGATCAAGAGCGTTATATGCACACTCCTTGCTCTCTGCAAGGACAAGAGCTACAGAATCCCCCAGATACCTAACCTTGTCCTTGCACAAGACCGGCTGGTCCTGGTTGATAATTCCGAAAGCATTTAATCCAGGAACATCCTTGTGTGTGAGAACGGCTACAACCCCTTGAGAGGCTTCGGCTCTGCTAGTGTAAATCCCCTTGATCAAGGCATGGGGATAACGGCTTCTTAAGACGGCTCCCCAGAGCATGTTTGGAAAAACGCGATCTGTCACATACTTCGCCACGCCTGTTGCCTTGTCGCGACCATCGATACGGGGAAATGCCTTTCCGACCCACCTGAATTCTGACACTAGGATTCACCTCCTGCATCCTTTGTTTTACCATTCCTTGCGGCAAGCTTAATGGCTTTTATAATCTTGGCATAACCTGTACAGCGGCATAGGTTTCCGGATATAGCGGTCTTGATTTCTTCATCTGATGGGTTGCCGTTCTTTAACAACAGACTTTTGGCAGACAGTATCATGCCTGGAGTACAGTAGCCACACTGAATGGCACCGGTTTCTATAAAGCTGGCTTGCAGCGGGTCCAACGAACCATCCCTGCTTAAGCCTTCGATAGTAGTCACTTCTTTACCTTCCACCTGGGAGATCAACACCAAGCAGGAATTAACTGCTTTGCCATTCAGAAGAACCGTACATGCCCCACATTCGCCATGTCCGCAGCCTTCTTTGGTTCCGGTTAATCCAAAAACATCTCTAATCACTTCGAGAAGTGTTAGATTGGGATTGACGGTGATACTTTCATGATCACCATTTAAGGTAAAATTAACCGTAACCTTTTCCATGCGGTTACCCCCTTAAATTTCTTTAACACCATTCCATTGTCGACAAGTAAAATTTCATGCCCGGGCTGCTGACTAAAAAGACAGCAGCCCGATTCTTATTTTACTCCCATTTATTAAGCATAGGTGGTAGAAATTGTCTAGGCCGGCATTGAACCCTAGGACACTACGCCATCAGGAGGCATAGGAATACCCAGATTGATGGCGTATTCTCTCATTCTAAGATACATTTCTAGATATTCCTCGGTAGGTTCCAATGTCTTTACATTAAAGCACTCCGGGAAGCTCTTACCCTTGGGCGGGTTTCTTAATTCTTTCTCGTATTTCGGTAAGACTTCATTTATTATTTCGTTGGCTTTCTCAGCACTGAGCCCGGCCGAACCTTTGAACACCGCCGAGCTATACCAGGCCTCGAAGGGCGTGAGGTGGTTCTTGTGCCTTCCACCACCCGATCTTGGACTGATGGTGAACTCCAGACCGGAAACTCCTGCTGCAACAAATCCGGCAATTGTTTCAAGGAAGAACATTTCGGTGCACGGTCCGGAAACCTGGTTGATTGTCTTGTTCATAAGAATATTGGTGTTCCTGGAGATCGCCTGACTGGCAATAGTTTGCGCCCACAACGCATGGCGCCCACAGTTTCCCGCATAGCGGAGATCATAGGTCGGAGAACCTGCCAGATGGGTACCGTGGAAATAATACTGCAACAAGTCAGTTGCAACGGAAGCCAATGCGCTTCCCTCGGGGCCACCCGTATATCCACCGATCATAGTCGGCGATTCCGTCCTTACATAATGCCCATATTCATGGGCAACAATCGTTTTATGCAGGTTGACATAGTTTATTTTCATTGAAGCCGGGTTTAAACACAACACGATCTGCGGCGGCTTATATGATGCAAAGCCGGCTAGAAAGCCATATTCAGTACTGCTGCTAGCCACTATGGCGTTGCCGATACCGACGCGGCCTGCTCTCCACTGGGCCTCTTTCCTCAGCCGCGCTTCGTAAATACCTGCAAAGCTTTCGTAAGGGCTATTCGCCAATAAAGGGCAGTCCATCACCGTATCAAGCGAAGGCCCCTCTTGGCCATCCACCAGGCGGCTCATCAAGATCCCCTGTGCTACGGGAACATAGTACTCTTCGTTCATTTGGATTGACAATGGTCCGAAATATACCGGGGGTTGCCCGTCGCTCGGCCTTCTTGCTTTGACAGTTACCTGCTCGCTACCCTCGCCGATAGTAAAACTAGATGGTACCTGTTTTAAACTCCTCAGCAGTTCCTCCTCGCTGACCTTTACGATAGTTTCTGTATCTACGCAGAGAAAACCAAGTCGTAAGGCAGCTTCCAGTCCGGCCTGATAGAACCTGTCAGCAAGTTCCATATCTTCGTTAACTGGTTTACTGGTATCACATGTTTTCTCTAAATTATATTTTTTCAAGATTTCATTCAGGGTCTTCGGAACAATTTCATAGTCCCATTCCTTCACTGTACATCTTTCACCTGTTCTGGTCTTTTCCAATGTTCTTAAAACTCTAACTGCTGAACTCAACCCTGATCCCTCCCATTAGTCGCCAATTATGATCTCGGTTATTTTATCTTGCTTCATTAATTCTTTGCACACTTTCACTGCGCCAACAGCTGTTCTAGAATAACCATCCGCGCCAATTTCTCTTGCCCACTCGGGCTCAATCGGCCCTCCACCGACAATAATCTTGTACTTTGACCTTAAGCCATCCTTTTCCAATCTTTCTATAAACTCTTGAATATAATAGGCAGAAGTCGTAAGCAGGGATGAAAGAGCTATTATGTCTGCCTTATTTGCTTCAGCCTCTTCGACAAATTTGTTGTTGTTAACGTCAACACCCAGGTCAATGACATTGAATCCGTTTACGGCAAGCTGTGTCGCTACTAAATTTTTTCCGATGTCATGAAGGTCGCCCTTGACCGTTCCAATAACCACTGTACCTTCTAGTGCGCTTTTGTCGCTTTCCATATAAGGGGTCAATTTGTTTATCAAAAGTTTCATGGCTTCGCCGCCGGCCATAAGCTCCGGCAGAAAAGCTTCGAGGTTTTCGAAAGCCTCTCCTAATTTATTTAATCCATCCACTCCCCCTTTCTGAATGGCATCGATAGGGTTGATTTTGTTGGCGATAACTTCATCGGCAAGCTTTTCAATCTCTTCCCTTTGCCCATATCTGACTGCTTCTGAAATCCTGTTAAAAATATCTCCCATGCAATCCCACTCCTTTTTTTAATATTTAACACAGTTAGCTTAAATTGTTTCATATTATGAAACATAGTTGCTTAACAGTAATATTTAAAAAACATATTGTTAAACCTTCCCCAATCCACAATATGTCTAATTTAAAACCGTTCCCACAACCGGGCTGCTAATTCCCGGGCCTTGGCAGCAATTGCCTCTTCATCCAGATAAAGCAGCTCTCGTCCCCGCATGAGAACTTTTCCACCTATAATCGTTGTATCCACCAGGGCTCCGTTGAATCCGAAAAGCAGGTGGCCAAACCAGTTATCTGCATTTAGGGGGGTCGGACTCTTATAGTTTACAAGGATAATATCGGCGTATGCCCCCGGTTCCAACCGGCCCACGGGATGAGTGTAAAACTTTGACAGAATAATGCTGTTTTTGTCAAAAGCCATTGCAGGTACTTCCACCCAGCCGCTACTGGGATTCCCGGAAGCGTGCTTGCGCAACAAGTTTGCCACTTTTAACGATTCAAACATGTCGCTGGTATAACCATCTGTTCCAAGCCCGACCGGTACTCCTGCCGCCAGCAAATCACCAACCGGAGAACAGCCCACCGCATTGCTCATATTGGATTCTGGGTTGTGTACGACCATGGTTCCGGTTTCCTTCAGAATGGAAATCTCTCTTTCTGTTATATGAACACAGTGAGCAGCTATGGTTTTTGGACCCAAGATACCATGATCCGCCAGGCGTTCCACCACACGCTTGCCGGAACGTTCAAGGGCGTTTTCCACATCCTCTGTTCCCTCTGCAACGTGGATATGAAAGCCGCTATCCACATCTGCTTCGGCCTCCCTACAGGCCGCGAGGGTTGCGTCAGACAGGGTTAAGGAAGCATGCAGGCCAAAGGTGGCTGATAAAAGGCCTTCCTTTCCCCGGTACTTTTTTATAGCTGTGATATTTTCTTCAATACCCTGACGCATTATTTCCTCGCCGTCACGGTCAGAAACCTCGTAGGACAGGCAGGTCCGCACACCCGTTTCTTCTGCTGCCCTAGCGATGATCTCCAGGCTACCCTGTACGGCGTGGGGACTGGCATGGTGATCTACGATTGTTGTCGTACCGCTCTTGATACAATCCAACAGAGGAACAAGGGCGCTGTAGTATACGTCTTCAAGGGTCAGGGCCTTATCCAGGCGCCACCAGAGCCGCTGCAATATTTCAATAAAATTGCCCGGCGGTGGATCCTTCAGGGCCATCCCTCTGGCGAAAGTGCTGTAAAGGTGCATGTGGGTGTTGGTCATCCCGGGCATGATCAACATACCCCTGGCATCAAGCCACTCTGCCTCAGGATAACGCGCCTTGAGTTCATGGGTGGGCCCGACATCAACAATGAGAGCACCGCTAATGGCTACTGCGCCATCATTTTGATACGGCGACCCAGGGACCAGGGATAATAGCGGGCCATTCCCGACCAGCAGCATGTAATCCCTCCTTTCATTACTACATTAAAATTTTGGGTAAAAAGATTTTACTCAGGAGACAGTTCTGAAAAAATCAGAACCATCCCCTGTAAAAAACTATTTCTTTAGCTGTTTTTTGGCCTCATTGCGGAAGCTTCCCTTCCACGCCTTCAACAAGCCAGTTCATGCCCCAGATATCGTCATCCGAGAGCCTTTCTCCCTCTTTCACACGTATCTGACCATTCTGGTCTTTAATTGGTCCTGTAAAGACATCCCATTTTTGTGATTCCATAAGGGCCTTTTTCTCTTCAACCAACTTTTTGGCATCTTCCGGAACCATGGGCCCGTAAGGAGCCAGATTTAAGAACCCGGGGACTTCCAGGCCTTTAAATATCCGTTGGCTTTTCCAGGTACCATCCAAAACGGCCTGAACTTCTGGCGCGAATATCTTGGTCCAGTCCCAGTACAGGGATGTGATGGCTGCTTTAGGAGCAAAAGAAGTCATATCGTTATCATATCCAATGCCGTATTTCCCTCGTTCTGCTGCTGCAATGAGCCCCTGGGGGGTATCCTGGTGCATGGAAATGATATCGGCCCCCGCATCCAAGAGGCTCTTTGCCGCCTCTTTTTCTACAGCCGGGTCATACCAGGTATTCGTCCAGACGACCTTTACTACCGCTTTGGGATTAACAGACTTGACCCCCAGTGTAAAAGCATTTATACCACTTAAACACGCAGGAACAGGATATGCTGCTGTGTAACCGATAATGTTGGACTTGGTGATCTTTCCTGCTAAAATACCGGAGAGGTATCTTAACTGGTACATTTTCCCGAAATAGGTGGATACATTAGGTGCAGTTTTGGTCCCGACACAGTGAATAAATTTGACATCGGGGTATTTTTTCGCAACCTCGTGGACGGCATCCTGGTACCCAAAACTTGAAGCTATGATTAATTTATAGCCCTGTTCACACAGTTGCGTAAAGGTACGTGCAGAGTCACTGCCTTCCGGAATATTTTCTACTGCGGTAAACTGAACATCCGGAAATTCTTTCATAAGCTGTTTTCTGGCATTTTCTTGAGTTGTGGCCCATCCAAAATCGTCCTTTGCGCCAGGATAGACAAAGGCTACTTTGAGTTTTTCCTTCTTTTCTCCCTGTCCGGAATTAGTCTGTTTGCTGCCACAACCGGCTGCCAGAAGTCCTAGACATAAAATCAGCAAGGGAACCAGGATAACTTTAAACCGAAACCACCTCTTCATAATATTTACCTCCCAGTATAATTTATTGAAATAATAAACTTTCCGCCAAAGCATTGATCTACGTCAGAACAGAGAGGCACGTGCCCTTCCGCAGTTTTACCGCTCTTCGCGCTCGTAGGGAAGTCCTAAAGCACTCGGGGCTCCAATTCGTTTTCGCACTGTTTCACGTGTAGCCCAATAGAGCACAATCACTGTTAAAATGTAAGGCAGCATTTTCAAAAAGAATGATGGTATCCTGACAATGTTTAAAGCCTGCAACCGGAATACCGAAGCTTCTACACCACCAAAAATGTAGGCTCCCAATAAAGCACGCAGAGGATTCCATGTAGCGAAAATCACGAGGGCAACCGCAATCCACCCCCTCCCTGCCGTCATATTTTCAAGCCACGTAGAGGTGTAAACCAAAGAAAGATAAGCTCCTCCTAAACCTGCCAGCATCCCCCCTATGACTACATACAAATAACGAAATGCAAATACATTAACGCCCACAGCGTCGGCAGCGGCGGGGTTTTCTCCCACGGCACGCAACCTTAAGCCATGTTTTGTTTTATAGATCAAGAACCAAAAGGTTAAAACCAGTATGATACTCAAATAAACCAGGATATCATTTTGAAAAAGTGCAGAGCCAATGAAGGGGATCTTGCTTAAAACCGGGATTGATATTTTGTTAAAAGTAACCGGAGCTTGCATACCGATCATAGGCTTGCCCATAAAAGCGCTCAGGCCGGTACCCAGAATGGTCAAAGCAAGTCCACTGACAACCTGATTTACTCGCAAGGAAATAGACATTAAAGCATGTACCAAACTTAAACAGCCCCCTGCAAGCATTGCTGCGATAATTCCAAGCCACGGGTCATGGGTTTTAAAAGATACCAGGAATCCCGCAACAGCGCCGATCATCATCATCCCCTCCACTCCGAGGTTCAAAACGCCTGCTTTTTCAGTCAATAACTCTCCCAGACTGGCATAGAGTATAGGGGTTCCCGCAATAATCGTTGCTGATAAAACTGCCGTCAGGATGGAATACAGATCCATTGGCTAGTTCCCCCTCCGCTCATATCTTAGTCTGAATCTTGCAATAAACTCTCCCGCCAGAACAAAAAACAGAATGGCTCCCTGCAACATGGAAACTATTGCTGCCGGGACACCGATCGTCTGAGCGGCATATCCCCCTACCAACAAGCTGCTGAAAAGAAAAGAGACAATGACAACAGCTAGAGGGTTTAACTTTCCCAAAATAGCAACCAGAATAGCTGTGTACCCGTAGCCCGGGGAAATACTTTGTTGCAGCCGTCCCAAAACACCTGCCACCTCTGCCATGCCAGCAAGACCAGCCAACCCCCCACTGACAAGCATGACAAGCATGATGTTGCGTACGATATTAATCCCGGCGTACTTGGCCGCACTTTCACTTTCACCTGTAACTCTTATCTCATATCCCCAGCGGGTGCGTGTTAACACCAGGTACAAAACTATGGCAAATACAAGGCCAAGAAATATCCCCATATGAATCCGGGACCCTGGGAGGGTGGGTAGCATAGCCGAAACGGGAAACTTTGGAGTTATTGGCTGGTTGAAGCTGGCAGGATCGCTCCAAGGCCCGAATACAAGGTAATTAACCCATAAAATCGCAATATAATTTAACATCAAGGTGGTAATAATCTCATTAACCCCAGCCCGTGCACGCATTATTCCCGGAATAAGACTCCATATAGCCCCTCCCACAAAACCGGCCAGCAACATAGCCGGAATCATAATACCGGAAGGTAAACGGGGGAAGTACAATGCTATTGCAGTCGCAGCACAGGCCCCCATGTAAATCTGGCCTTCTGCACCGATATTCCAGAGCAACATACGAAAAGCCAGGGCGACCCCTAACCCTGACAGCATTAAGGGAATTGACTTCACAATTGTCTCTGAGATACCATAAGCTGAACCAAAGGAACTCTCAAACATAAATTGGTAGACTTCTAAAGGATCAAAACTGTTAATCCGGATGAAAATGGCGCCAACCGCTAAAGCGAGAATGATTGAAATTATCAGCACAATTAAATAGGAAAGAGGTGAAATGCTTAATTTCTTTTCGAATCTTAAAATCCCATTTTTCTTCTCAAATACACTTAGCATGCGATTTCCCCTCCCCGGTCTACCCCGGCCATCAGCAAACCGATCTTCCTTAAATCTGCATCTTTTGCAGGTATGATTCCCATGATTCTACCCTCGTATATGACTGCAATTCTATCGGCAAGTTTAAAAATTTCATCCAGGTCCTCGGAAATCATTAAAATTGCCGCACCTTTGGCTCTTTGTGCTAAAAGGACATGGTGAATAAACTCTACGGCGCTGACATCAAGCCCCCGCGTGGGATAGACAGCAACGATCAGTTTCGGGGAAGAATGAACCTCTCTCGAAAGCAACAATCTTTGCAAATGTCCCCCAGACATTGTTTTTACTGGGCAATATAGATCTGAGATTTTGATCTCAAACTCTTCAATCAGGGATTCCGCCCTTTTTCTTATTGACAACCAGTCGAGAAAAGATCCTTTCAAAAAAGGACCTTTTCTATAGCTTTTTAATATGATGTTATCTAAAATATTCAAATTGGGTACCAGCCCCATCCCCAACCTGTCTTCAGGAATAAAAGCCACACCAGCATCAATTATTTCCTGCGCTGGACGATTGGTCATGTTTTTGCCCAAGATGAAGATTTCCCCAGATTCGGTAAGCCTCAGACCATTAATTACTTCGGTCAATTCACGCTGCCCATTACCGGCAACCCCAGCTATTCCCACAATTTCCCCTTCATGAACAGAGAGTGAAAAATTCCTCAAGGCGGGGTAACCTTTATCGTTAAGAGCATTAACATTTTTTAACTCCAAGACCACCCCCCCCGGAGAAAAATCCTCCGTTTTCTTTACTTCCGGCATCTCTCGCCCCACCATTAATTTCGTCAACTCGTGAATGTCCGTCTTCTCTTTTTCGACAGTGGCCACAGATTTGCCGTTTCGCAATACCGTAATTCTATCAGCTACACTCATGACTTCATTTAATTTATGGGTAATAAGAATAACGGCTTTCCCGTCCTGGGCAATCTGCTGTAGCACCTTAAACAATTCCTCGGCTTCCTGGGGAGTGAGTACAGCCGTGGGTTCATCGAGTATGAGAATATCCGCACCTTGATAGAGAATTTTTATAATTTCCACCCTTTGTTGCTCACCAATGGAAAGCTGCCACACTTTGGCCTTGGTATCAACTTTCAGGCCGTACTTTTTTGAAAAATTTTTGATATTTTTTTCAACCCTGTCCATGTCTAATATAAAACCGGCATCGTTTGAACCCAACAGTATATTTTCAGCGACAGTAAAGGGACGTACCAGCCGAAAATGTTGGTGGACCATACCAATTCCCATATTGATTGCATCTCTTGGAGAACTAAAAGACACCTTTTTCCCCTTAATAAAAATTTCTCCTTCATCAGCCCTATATAAACCGCAAAGAATGCTCATCAAGGTGGTTTTACCCGCCCCGTTTTCGCCGAGCAAGGCATGCACTTCGCCAGCATTTACCTTAAAGTTTACCCTTTCATTGGCTAAAACCCCTGGAAACCGCTTTGTAATATTCCTCATCTCAACAGTTGCCTGTTCCATCTCTTCTTACTGCCCTCCCAGGATCAGGATCGAAAACATTTCACAGGAAAATGTTGCGCATTAAGTATTAATGTTTCTAAGTCATGGATAAAAAAAGATATATAATATACGAATGCTAAAGCGAGTGGATAGTTAGCCGATTGGAGTGTTCTTAATAGTGGAGTGAAGTGGAGTGAAATTATAAAGAAATAGCCTATAAAACGTTTACCTTGATGAGTTTTAGTTGCATTATGTTAAATATTAATTCTCAACTTTCCTGAAATACTCCTTTTATTACTCTAGTATTTTTGTTCAATATATCGTCGTGAGGTAACAAACGTCTATAATTTCACTCCCCGTTATTTTAGAAGCAAGAAGCAAGATCTATGCCAAAACTTAACACAAGGTGATTTATACGCTCTGTAGCCGCTTTCCTTTCGAAAGGCTCTATAATTTATCAATATGATAGCCAATTGGAACATACTTTTGTTGTACTGTTATAGATCCTCATTATTAATTACGGTAAAAAGTTTAAAAAAAGCTGCCCTTTGGGCAGCTTCTCGGAAACAATACACGTTCTTTAAGCATTTATCCATATTGCTTTGAATGTTTATCAATATGATATACCAGTATATCATATTGATATCTCAGGGCCTGCTTTTTGCAGGAGAGAAATCACATTCAGTATAATACAGTCTTTCACGGCGGTTTTTAACTTATTATACCGTCTAACACGACTGACAATTTTTAGAGCTCTTCGTATACCTTGTCCAGAGGCATTCCTAAGTCAATGAGTTCTTTCCTGATGTCCAGATAAAGCTTATGGTACTCCGGTGAAGGTCTCATTTCTTTCAGATCAAAGCATTCCAGAACACTCTTGCCTTTCGGCGGGTTGCTCAAGCGCTCTTCATACTTGGGAAGAACCTTCTTGGCAATTTCATTGGCTTGCTTACGGGTCATTCCCGCACAGGATTTAAATACCTCACCGCACCACCAGGCTTCCATCGGCGTGAGATAATCCGTTAGCTTACCGCCTGCTGACCTTGGCTGTGTGGTCTTCGAGGCGCCTGATACACAATGGTTCATTAAACCAATCGCCGCCTCATACATGAACATGTCAGTACACGGGCCACCGGTTTCGTTGACGATCTTGTTGCGGATCAGGTTGGTGTTTCTGCTAACAGCCTGAATAGCCACGCTGTTGGCCCAGAGAGCCTTGCGACCACAGTTCCCGAGCAACTGAATATCATAAACGTAGGAACTCGTGTAGTCGCTATCAAGGATAGTGGCAATGAGCAGGTCAACGGCTATGTTGGCTAATGCTGCGCCTTCCGGCGGTCCCGCGTAACCACCGATGTAAGAGAATCCGCCTGCCCGGATGCGCATATTATTATTTATAGCCATCATAACCCGGTGAAAAACTGCGAAATTGGTTTTCAGTTCTACGGGGCAAAGGGCCATTGTCACATTGCCGGGTCCTCCTATGGCGGAGGCACCTCCTAAATGGCCATACTCAGTGACCGCTCCTGCGATACCGGTGTTGGCCATACCAGGCCGGCCGGCTCGCCAGAGAGCCTCGCGCCTCAACTCTGCCTCATAACCGCCCATCAGCGTCTCGTAGGGGGTCCCGGAACGGATTTTCCTGCCATAAACCGTTGCAAGGGAAGGCCCGTGAAGAACGTCAACCAATTTTTTATATTTAACGATACCTTCAACGATTGGTACATATAATTCCTCTGATACAACAATTCCCAGAGATGCAGCCAGTAATGGAGGAGTCGGATCCTCGGGTTTCCTCGCCTTGAGTATAACCTGGTCGCTTCCGTTTCCCAAAGTGATTTCCTTCGGCTTATGCTTTAATGTGTCGATCAATTCCTCCTCTGTAATCTTGATGATTCTCTCTGTCTCAACGTTGAGCATCCCCAGTTCCAACGCCAGTTCCCAACCGGCTCTAAAAAACTGATCGGCCAGATCGTCATCGCAGTTGATCGGGTTTTCCAGATCGCAGGTTTTTTCAAGCCCGTATTTCTTCAGTATGGCTCTGATTGTTTGCGGTATAACCTTGGTATCCCAATCCTTAACCGAACAGATGGGTCCGTTATAGGCCCGGTCAAGACTCCTCAATATCTTCTCAGTTCTCAATGACATCGAGTTCACTCCTAACTTTGATAATATTCAAGAATGACCGGTTCAAAAGTTCCCGGAGTTTGTCCGGATCTAACCAATCTCTTGCATACCTCCACTGCATCTGTTGCGGTATACCCGTGCCCGTCGGCTTTGATTTTTATTGTCCAGTCAGCGGTTACCGGACCACCGCCCACCACGTAGTAATACTTGCCCCTAAGACCCGAATCAACTAAGTACTGAACTATATCTTGCTGATAAGGCATTGATGTAGTCAATAACGTTGACGCGGCTATAATCGTTGCACCTATTTCCTCAGCTTTTTGAACAAAAGTCTTCGGCTCAACGTTAATGCCGAGATCGTAAACTTCAAAACCATTGACGGCTAATAGTGCTGCAACGATGTTTTTACCAATATCATGCAGGTCCCCCGATACTGTACCGATTACAACCTTACCAAGTTGAGCACTACTATCCGCATTTTCCTCCTTCAGAGCTTTTGAAAGCACGTCAAAGACCGCTTTCATCGCATCACCGGCCAGGATTAATTCCGGTAAATACGCTTCGCCGGAGTTGAACTTTGACCCAATTATATCCAGACCTTTAGCCGCTCCATTTTGGATAGCTTCTATGGCCGGGATTCCTGCATCCAGCGCTTCCTGCGCCACTTTTGCCGCTTGTTCGACGTCGCACTCGACAATGGCATTGCATAAACGTTCTAGAATTTGTTCTTTCATAGAAATTTACTCCTCCTTATATTGAATTCGTTCTGCCAATTCTCTTTTATTGATAAACAACCATCCAATTTCGTCATTGTGATGCGCGACTCCCCTCCTTTTGTTAAACAAATCCGTTGCCTTTTTTAGTCATACTTAGAATAATTTTTTTGTCGATCGTTGATAGTTCTTAGAAGTTAATTCAATTATTTTAAAAACTATACCTTTAATTATCTCTACAAAAAAATTACCGAAAAATATGTTTATCATTATCGTTTTTGTACATTTATACAAGTCGTTTTTGAAAAGCAACTGCCTCTTTAACTGTAGATCCCTACCGTGCATGCCCGGCGCACCAAAATAGTGGTCACAGCACTCAAAATGCTGTGACCACGAAAATGTATATTAACAACGACACCTATAGCTTGCCTTCTATGTTGTCCAGTAACCAGTTACATTTGACCAGTTCTGCATCGCTAATCTTCTGCCCTTCACCGACTATTGTTTTACCTTTATTGTCTTTAATCGGGCCTTTAAAAACGGTCAATTCGCCTTTCGATAACTTGTCCTTGGTTTCCTCTATCAATTTCTTAACATCGGCAGGAACCAACTTGTCATTCAGCGGAGCAATGGTTGATGCCCCCTCCTTTGCGCTGGCCCAAATAGCTTTTCCCTTCCAATTCCCATCGTGATATGCCTTGACCTCTTGTACATAGATGGGGCCCCAATTCCATGTAAACGAAGTCAGGTTAGCCTGTGGCGCAAAATGCCTCATATCTGCATGGTACCCTATACTGTATATACCTCGTTCCTGGGCCGCCTGCTGTACTGCCGGGCTGTCCTGGTATTGGGCCAAAACGTCAGCCTTCTCATCTGCCAGGCTTAAAGCCGCCTCTTTTTCTTTTGCCGGGTCATACCAGGTACTTGTCCAGAGCAGTTTCACTTTAGCATTTGGATTCACTGCTTTAACACCCATGGCAAAACCATCAATTGCCCTTACAACGCAAGGAATGGGGTTGGCCGCAACATAACCAATGATATTGGTCTTGGTCATTTTCCCTGCAACCATTCCAGTCAGATAAGTTCCTTCATATTCCCGGATATCATAAGTTGAAACATTCGGAGCAACTTCTAAACCGGTTGCATGCAAGAAGTATATGTCAGGAAATTCCTTGGCCAGTTTTTTCACAGTGTCCCCATAGTTAAAACTAGTAGCTACAATCACTTTTGCTCCTTGTTGTATGAGTTGGCGCATTACTCTTTCAGAATCACTACCTGCCGGTACGTTTTGAACAAATATGGTTTCAACATAGGGTAATTGTTTTTCCAAATATAGTCTACCATTATTATGAGATGTATTCCAGCCTCCGTCAGTAACAGGTCCGATAAACACAAAACCGACTTTTAGCTTATCTTTTCCTTGATTTTGATTCCCGGGTACAGAGGTCTGTTTAGAACCGCAACCTGCCGTAAACAATGTGATAGCTATTAACAAGAAAGCTACCACTACAAATAATCTCTTTGTTTTCATACAAATTCCCCCTCGTGTGATTTTTGATACCCCGTTCTGAAAACCCACTTTTAACGCTCAGACCACTAGAATCATGTAGTTTTATTTATCCATCCCCCTTCCTGCGTGTTTCGCCTATACAGAGGATTAATTATTTATATGCTTGTCTTGAGTAATCCCCCCTTTAGAATTGTATTGTTATCTTTCTTCACGGTCGTATGGAATAGTTAAAGCTTTTGGCATCAAATTTTTTGCCATCTGTGACCTTGCTGTTATGATAATGAGGACAATTATTGTTATTAGATAGGGCAACATTCTCATGAAGTATGGAGAAATACCTATGCCTCTGGCCTGAAATTTAAACCCTAAAACGTCGACACCACCAAAAATAAGGGCACCTAAAGCGGCACGTACCGGGTTCCAGGTGGCGAATATAACCAAAACGATGGCGATCCACCCTCTTCCAGCCGACATATTCTCTAACCAGGAGGGTGCATAAGCAAGGGAAAGGTATGCACCTGCTAATCCGGCGAACATACTTCCCAAACATACATAAAAGTAACGTACTGCAAATACATTTATACCCAGTGCGTCTGCAGCAGCGGGGTTCTCACCTACAGCTCGCAAATTCAGGCCTTCCCGTGTCCGGTAAATAACAAACCAGGACAAAGGCACTAACAAGTAGAGAACATAAACTAGCATGTCGTGATTAAATAGTACATGACCCAAGATAGGAATCTTTGATAATACCGGTACAGGTATCTTATGAAATATAACAGGCGAGGCCTGCCCAATCATCGACTTTCCTAAAAAAGCGCTTAAACCGGTCCCAAAAATTGTCAGGACAAGACCTGTGACCACTTGGCTCGCCCGGAGAGTAATTGTAATAAACGAAAAGATCAGACCAAATAACAGCGACACAGCTACTGTCGCGAGAATCCCCAGTAACAGGCTTTGCGAATTGACCGCAGTGTAAAAGCCTGTTGCTGCACCTACAAGCATGATGCCTTCCACACCGAGGTTTAAGACACCAGACCTTTCAGCAAAGATTTCCCCTAGCGCTGCGTACAGAATTGGTGTGGCTGATATAATTGCAGCGTGCAAAGTAGCCGTCAACAGTGTCACCATCTCCATCAGACCCCGCATCCCCTTCTGTGGATTTTGATTCTGTACTGTGTCAATATATCTCCCCCAAGCACGAATAAGAGAATTGCTCCTTGCAACATAGTCACAATGGACTCAGGCAAACCTACCATCTGTAAGGCGTAGCCCCCATTGTTTAATCCTCCAAATATAATTGCTACTAAAAGGATAACCAACGGGTTCAACCTGCTCAGCCAAGCGATAATTATAGCAGTATAACCGTAGCCGGGTGAAATATTATGCTGAAGCCTGCCTATGATACCACAAACCTCTCCCATACCCGCCAATCCTGCCAATCCTCCGCTGATGATCATAACCAGCAGCATGTTCTTTGCAATGTTGATACCTGCAGTACGGGCAACCTGTGTGTTTTCGCCAATCAGTCTTATTTCATACCCCCAGGTCGTCTTCCAGATAATTATCCATAAAATTATCGCGGCGAGTATAGCGAGAATAAGACCGGCATGAATCCTTGTCCCCGGGTAAACCGGTAGCATGGCTGATTGGGGGAAAACTTTGGAATACGGTAGAAATCCTTTAGGATCTTTCCAGGGGCCAAATATAAAGTAGTCGACCCAGAGGATTGCCACATAATTCAGAAGAAGAGTTGTAAGGGTCTCATTGACGCCAATGAAAACCTTTAGAGCGGCGGGAACAAACCCCCATAAGGCACCACCCAAGAATCCGGCGGTCAACACCAGTGTTAACATTAAAGGAGTAGGCAGGTCATGGAAAAACAATGCGACCCCGGTAGCCATAAAAGCACCGAAATAAAGCTGGCCTTCGGCACCGATATTCCATAACCCCATTTTAAAGGCCAAACTAACTCCTAATCCTGTTAACATCAAGGGGATCGCATGTACGATAGTCTCGGTAAAATTATATGTGTTTCCAAAAGCCCCATTAAGGAGGATTCCGTATATTTCGACAGGGTTGTAACCAAGCAGCGCTAAAAAGAGACCACCGAGCAGCAACACCAGTATCACGGAAACAACCGGAACTATTAAATATGTAACCGGTGGTACAGACAGTCTTTTCTCAAACCGGATGCATTTGCCCTCGTTTAATTTGTCTAAGATATACATTCTTTCCCTCCACCACACATCATTAACCCTATTTGCTCAATAGAAGCCTTACCCGGTACAACTATACCCGTAATTTTCCCCTCGTAAATTACCGCAATCCTATCGGCGAGATTAAGTAGCTCATCTAGATCCTCGGAGATTAATAGTATTCCTGTTCCCTGTTCTTTCTGACTTAATAAGATTTGGTGTACGGCGTGGGTAGCTCCCAAATCTAGACCTCGACAGGGATAGGCCGCCACGAGTAAACTCGGTTTTTTGGAAGTCTCTCTTGCAAACAAAAGCTTTTGCTGGTTCCCACCTGACATCAATTTGACTGGACTGAACACGCCTGCAGTTTTAATATCAAAATCCTTTACAATCTTTTCCGCATTCTTTCTTAAATGCTTCCAGTTAAGAAATCCTCTTCTACTGTTTTCACTGTCCCTATACGTTTTAACTATCAAGTTTTCTATAACATTAAAGTTTTGCGCAAGGCCCATACCCACGCGATCTTCCGGTACTATTGCAACTCCGGCGTTGATAATATCTCCTGGTTTGCAGTTGGTTAAATTCTTACCGTTAATCTTCATGCTTCCCGCAAGAGTTGGTCTTAATCCCGCTATAACTTCAACAAGTTCTTTCTGGCCGTTACCAGCAACTCCGGCTATTCCTAAAATCTCCCCCTTCCGGACACAAACTGAAAGACCTGATAAAGCCTCCATACCCCTGTCGTTTAGCGCTTTAATGCCCGTTAATTCCAGGACATTTTCTTCAGACATCACACAGCGCCGGCTTAACACTTTCGGAATTTCTCTACCCACCATAATCCTGGCTAGTTCCTGCCGGGTTATGTCTTTTTTTAACATTGTCGCAACCGATTTACCGCCTCTAAGAACAGTGATTCGGTCGGCAATCTCCATTACCTCATTCAGCTTATGGGTAATAATAATAACCGTCTTGCCTTCTTGAGCCATGTTTCGCAATGACGAAAATAAATCGACAACCTCCTGGGGTGTTAAGACAGCAGTTGGTTCATCAAGAATCAATAACCCTACTTTTCGATAAAGCATTTTCAATATTTCCACCCTCTGCCTTTCCCCAACAGAGAGTTGCCAAATCTCAGCTTTAGGATCTATGTTCAGTCCGTACTTTTTTGAAAAATTGCCTATTGCTTCATGAATCTCTTGGATATTAAGAAACCTGTGAATATCGTTCAACCCAAGAATTACATTTTCAGATACAGTCAAAGAGTCAACCAGACGGAAGTTCTGGTGAACCATCCCTATACCGCTTTTAATCGCATCCCTTGGAGATGCGAAGGTTACCTTTTTGCCGCTAATAACTATTTCTCCGGAATCAGGTTTATACAAACCTGTTAGAATATTCATTAGGGTAGTCTTACCGGCACCATTTTCTCCGAGTAAAGCATGAATTTCCCCTCTGTTGACCATGAGATTCACATTATCATTAGCCAGCACGCCAAAAAAGGATTTGGTTATCCCACGCATTTCTAAAATAAGCTCGTTCATTTTTCCATAACCCCTAAATATTTCAATTTAATATCCATGGTACTTTGTAACAAAGCATTCCGATGTGAACTTTAAAACTAAATTCTTACGCGTTTCCCAAAAATGATCGACATATTGCACAAACCCATTTAGATATTGTTACCTTGCTGTTGTATGCCGGCAAATACTCTCTCCGCAGTTGCCGGTAGGTGTCTGATTCTGACTCCCACGGCGTCGTATATTGCATTGATAACTGCAGGAGTTATAGCAGTGGATAAAGCCTCAGCTATGCCTTTGGCCCCAAAAGGACCCGTCTTTTCGAGTTCCTCTACGGGGTACACTGCTATATCTGGACAATCCAGTGAAGTGGGAATTATATAGGTATCATAGTTACCTGTCAGAATATACCCGTCCTTTATCACTCCTTTTTCCATGATGGCATAACCCATTCCCATGACGGTGCCTCCTTCGGCCTGCCCTTCCAGCCCCTGGATGTTAATAACTCTCCCTGCATCGGGTATGCAAACAGATTCCAGAACTTCCACATACCCTGTACAGGTGTCTACCTCTACTAAAGCTATTTGAGTCACGGTTCCAAAAACAACGCATGGAAGACCCTCAAGACCTTCCACATCCTTATCCGCCGTTGGCATATCAAAATAGCCTGATCCTTTTATTGTTATTCTTTGCTTTTCCGCTAATAGGGCCAATTCCGGAATAGACATCTGCCCTTTCTTACTGCAGACCTTATATTCATCAAAATAAACCTCGGCTGCCGGAACCTCCCAGTATTTCGAGACAAACTGTATTATCTTGTGTTTTATTTCTTCGGCTGCCAACAGGATAGCATTGCCGCCCGCATAAATAGTTCTTGAAGCGGCTGTAATTCCGGAATCTGGGGTACACGATGAATCGCCCATTATCACTTTGACCCTGCTAATTGGACAATGCAATAACTCCGCCGCCATCTGAGCAAAGGCTATATGATTGCCCTGTCCTATCTCCGGGCAACCGATGAAAACCAGGTAATCACCCGCACCTGTCAGGGTGATATCTGCGGCACTGTAATCCGGAATTCCCCGGCCCAGCCCCACACCCTTAATTGAAGTAGCAATACCGACTCCGCGTTTCTTCCAAGGCTTTGTGACCTCTTTTTTTATCACTTCACGCCTGCGCCATAGTTCGGTTTCCTTCGCCTTAAGCAAGGTTGGTATTACGCCCATGGTCGTTGATAATGTATTGCCAAGCGGGCCTTTATCTCCTGTAACCAAGCCGTTCTTTAATCTTATTTCTAACGGATCTAACCCCAATTCCCCGGCAATTATATCCATTTGGCTTTCCATGGCAAAAGTTATTTGAGGAACTCCAAAACCTCTCATCGCGGAACATGGGCTGTTGTTTGTATGAACGCAATACCCCGTAACTTCTAAATTAGGAACACGGTAAGCACCACATGCATGCCCTATAACATTGGTCAGGACAGGCCCTCCCAATCCTGCATAAGCTCCGGTATCTGTTACTACTTCTACCTTATTTGCCAGCAAGGTACCGTCTTTCTTTACAGCGGTCTTCATGTTTATAAACATGGGATGCCGTTTCCAGCTAGTTCTATTTGATTCTTCCCTTGTATTGACCACTTTGACTGGCCTTCCGGCTTTTAGTGCCATTACTGCAAGCTGGGGTTGGATAGTAAGATCGTCCTTCCCCCCGAATGCCCCGCCAACCGGATTGGAGATAATCCTGATTTTTTCTTGGGGAATTCTCAGAACAGCGCTAAGCTGCCTTTGGTCCTGGGAGGGATACTGGGACCCGCACCAGATTGTTAAATGTCCTTCTTTATACTCGGCAACTCCGCCCTCCACCTCCAAATATACCGGAAACTGAACAGGGACATAATAGTCTCTTTCAACAATCAAATACGCTTCTTTAAATGCTGCATCCACATCTCCATTTTTCACATGAGCCTGCAAAAGCACATTTCCTTTATCGTGTATTCCGGGAGCTTCAGCTTTAAGCGCTTCTCGAGGGTCGAATATCCCGGGAAGCTCTTCATACTTTACTCTGATACTAGCTGCTGCTTGTTCAGCAATCTCCCTCGTTTCAGCAACAACGCCTGCTATAGGATCTCCTTCATATCTAACCCTATCCTCACAGAAAACAGGTTGGTCAGGAATGGCTATCCCATACCCGTTTAAACCCGGAACATCTTTATATGTTACAACCGCAATAACGCCAGGTAACCTCTCAACCTCTGTTGTATCTATTTCTAAAATTCTGGCATGGGGTATCCCCGCCCGCACAATTTTTCCCCATACCATATCAGGAAAGGTCAAATCTGTCATGTATTTGGTTCTACCCGTTGCCTTTTCCCATGCATCTTCTCTCACAACCGGCTTTCCAACCCACTTAAACTTCATAGACCCTCACCCATCCGTTTTTTATTTAAACTATTCCTCCTTGCCCACCACGGTAAAATTCACTAGTTTTGCCGGGTATACTCCCGCTGTACAATATGCGGTTGATTTGAAAGTGAAAAACCGCACCGGAGTCACGTGTTTCCCAGGCACATCCACTTTTACCATCTAATAGTTATCATTCCTAAAACCTGTTATAAACCTTGGCTACTTCTTGGGCAGCCTGTTCTTTAATTATCTCTTCGTCTACCCCTGTTAATTTGCCATCCTTGCAAACTATTTTGCCGTTAATAATAGTAAAATCTACAGGTCGGCTATAACCAACAGTGGCAAGAAAAGCGGCGGGATCCAACAATGCCCCCACCAGTTCAAGCCTGCTTACATTAATCATAAACAGGTCCGCGGCCTTTCCCACAGAAATTGAGCCAATGTCGTTTCTGCCAAGTAATTTAGCGCTGCCTACAGTAGCAAGCTTTAGAATTTGATACCCTGTAGGCGCCTTATTGCTTGAATTTAACCGGTGCAACAAGTATCCAATTTTAATGTCCGCCATTAAGTTCGAAGCATCGTTGCTTCCACAACCGTCCACAGCCAGACCAACCGGAACATTTTTCTCCAACATCTGCGGTATCTTAGCAATCCCGGAGGATATCTTCATATTTGACACAGGGCAATGGGCCACGCCGGTCTGTGTTTGGCTCAGAATGTCAATCTCTTCATCAGTAAAGTGAATACCATGTGCATACCAAACATCGCTACCTACCCAACCGCAATCCTCCGCCCAAGCCAACGGTCTTTTACCGTAGGTCTCCAAGCAATATTTTTCCTCATCTAGAGTTTCCGCCAGATGGGTATGCAGCCTAACCTTTTTGTCCCTTGCTAATTTTGCTGATTCAATCATAACATCTGAATCCACCGAAAAAGGAGAACAGGGCGCTAAAACAACCTGTCTCATGGAGAATTCTCCCGGGTCGTGATATCGTTCAACAACCCTTAAGCTGTCTTCCAAAACTTCGTCTAAGGTTTCTACCAGATCATCGGGGGGCAGGCCGCCTTCTTTTTTACCCCTGGTGAAACAGCTTCTACCTGCGTGGAAACGAAGGCCAAGAGCCTCGGCTGCCTCAAACTGCCGATCAATCATATTTCTGCCCTTCCCTCGCGGAAAAGCAAAATGGTGGTCAAACATTGTCGTACCACCGTACTTAATAAATTCTCCCATGGCCACCATCGAACTATAGTAAAGGTAATCAGGAGTGACGTTTGTCCATACATTATAAAGAAACAGCAACCAGTCAAAGAGTTCAAATGCCTGAATTTGCGGTATGTTACGGCTGAAAGCCTGCAGCAAATGGTGATGGCTGTTAACTAAACCGGGGTAAACAAACATCTCTTGGGCGTTGATGACCTCGGCATTATCCGCGGCAAGGTCTTCCCCAAGTGCAACTATTTTTGAGCCGTCGATCAAAATACTCTGCCCGGTAAGGACCCTGTCTTCCGTATCACAGGTAACAATTGCCCTTGCGTTTTTAATTAATAATTTAGACATTTTAACCTCCCCTTTAGTTTTATGTAGTAGCTGAACACACTATATTATCAAATCAAAGAACCAGAAGCCGCATGGACCAAGGGTTTCAGGGAATACGTTTTTAGAGGTGTGTACATATAATTGATTAAGAAAAGCTATCCAAAGATCTTCGGGGAACTAATATCAAATCCAGGCATCATTGTGGCGATATCATTTTAAGAGCCTGTCTTTGGGAGGAATATAGTACTCTACCTGTTTTCGAAATTTATCAGCGGCAAGATTTTAAGGGCTATTTCTACATTTAAGCGATCATAGGAGTACTTTAAATTAACCCTACAAATTTTCTCAATAACTGAGATCCTATACCTTACAGTGTTGGGATGTATATACATTTTTTGTGCAGTCTCCCTATAGTTGTAGCCGCTTTCAATAAAACAGATTAATGTATCTATTAACTCAGAACTGTTATCTTTCTGTTCTAAAGGTTTCAGGTAATCCTCATAGTACCTCTCCATTTCCTGACTTACATCCGGCAATCTTAAGAGCCTGTAAAATCCGAGCCTGCTGAATAAGTAGATCTTGGGTTTTAAGTCAAGGCAGGAACCAATTTTAATAGCGTTCTTCGCCTCCTCAAAACTTTTCTTGACGTCCGAAAAGGTAGCAGGTCTTCCTATCCCAACAATTATGTCAGGGCACCTTAAGTCCTTCATTAGTTGCCGGTAAAGCTTTTCAATTAATGGCAGATACTTCTTCTGATCGTTAGGAATAAACAGGGCAATATTGCTATTATCCAACGGGCCGAATACTATACTTTTTCCTAATATGTTTGTCACCGCACAATCAATAACTTCAACATGTTTATTATCAAAAACATTGACAACTTTAGGGTTAAAATTGATATAAACTACAATACCTTCTTCCGGAAGTTCAAAAGCCAATTCACCTGCTTGAAAGACAGCCTCTTCCCAGGTATACTGGCCATTTAAAAAACATTCCAAAAAAGTCTTTCTATATTTACGTTGAACATGGATAATGGAATTTATCCTTTTAAGTTCCATAGCGCATGCCGAAGCAGCGCAATCTAGCAGGATATAATCTTCCTTAACATATTCCCTACCCCCTTTCAACAGAAGTATTTTCCCCTGAGTTTTTCCTTTTTCGATTATATCTGCTGCAAGCCACTCAAAAACCTTACCGTTTCTCTCATAATAAAAACTGTCTACGTTAAGCGAAAGTTTATTATTGTTGAATCTCTTGCGCCACTTTGGTGTCGTTACAGGAAAATCTTCAGGGATCATGTCACAAGGGTAGGCCAAAAACTGCTCATTGAATATAATTACTACACCTAACCCCGTCCACTTATAAAGTGATTTAACAACACCCATTAACCCCTCTTCATAGATGCTTTCATTAATTTCTTTATAAACTTCATCCTCGCGTTTTACTTCTTTAGTAGTTCTTGAGATTAAATTCGAGGTTATAAATTCATATATATCAGTATAGGCATATTCGTCCGGTATACTTATCAATGGGAAATTCAATTCATCAGCTGTTACTTTCATAATTTTCGGTAATTGATTATTGAAAAATCTTAATTTCATACCTAAGCCTGTTACTCTACTCCTGGCCAGATTTTTTACTACTTCTTTTTGACCGCTTTCATCATTTAACAGGCTGTATGCTGTAGTAATTACTAATTCTCCACCTTTCATGTATCTTGGTGCGTCCGGCGAATCTAAAACTGTTACAGAGGTAACCATGTTGGAAAGCCCTCTTTCACCTGCTAACACTTTTGCAGAGGAAAAAAAGGCACAAGATAACAGATCCTGTAAGCTTATTTCCATCAAGGCACCTCCTGTATGATACTTGCTTTATTTTGGAAACCATTTACCTTTCTGAGCTCGCCAAACCGAAACTACACCGCGGGTAATGGCACTCCGGGCAGCTGCGGCAAAGACCACCGTGCGCCAGGGCCACTATATCCTTCCGGGTTAATCTTTCCCCGGCTAATAATCGAGGCAGAACCAGGTCCAAGATAGTTGTGCGGAAATACATGCCACAGGCAGGTACCCCAATGACCGGTATCCTATCTTTGTAAGCAAGCAAAAACATGGCTCCGGGCAGCACGGGTGCTCCGTATTTTTCAATATATGCACCGCTCATGGCTATCCCCTGGGGTGTGACATCATCCGGATCAACCGACATACCGCCGCTTACCATAACCAGCCGATTCCCTTCTGCTATCATCTCCTCAATTAGTCGAGCAATCATTTGGGGTTCGTCCGATGCATACTTTAGATCTCGGACATGTGATCCGAGAGACTCCACTTTTTTCCGGAGGACCGGTCCAAAGGCATCTTTAACTCGCCCGGCAAAAACCTCACCGCCGGTGACAATGATTCCCACATCTAGAGATTGATACGGAATTACCCTTACGACCTTCCCCTGTTCGGCGGAAATTATTTCTACCGCTCTCACCACTTCTTCTTTGACCGCGAGTGGAATCACCTTTGTTCCGGCCAGCATATCTCCCTCTGTGACAGGAGTATTATTGGGTAAAGTAGACAAAATAACTTCCCGAAGTTCGTTAATTGCCTCCAGAGCAGGAACATTAATTTTCAAAAGCCCTGACCTGGTAGCATAAAGGTTGACCCGGCTTTCCTTCGGCTCGGAACACCTAACCCCCTCACCGGCCACAGCCCGGCCTAAACGTATTCCGGCCTCATCCTCATGTACATCGTCTGCCTCCAGTTCCACAACATAAACTCTTTCCTTGCCGAGCTTGAGCAACTCAGGGATATCATCCTCACTTATAATATGTCCCTTCTTAAAAGCTACGCCCTTAAACTCGCCCGGAACGACTTTCGTGATATCATGGGATAGAACCTTTCCTACTGCTTCTTCAACGGGGATTACTTGAGTCCGCATGTAAAACCAACCTCCGTTTCCTACCTGGATGCTTCCCTTATCACGACTGCCGCCACTTTTTTGGATATCATGTTATCTCAAACGACGATATTATCCCGGTTACCGGCCAAGCTTTCCAACCCAAGATCTACATCAAGATAGGTCTGTTCCGTTTCAATAATTTTCCGCTCCCCAAAGCCCCGATAAACCTCCCGTTTTCAACTATCAGTTTCCCTCTAGATATGGTTGCAACGGGAAAACCCTTGAGCGTAAAATTTTCGTACGGAGTATAATCTACATTTTCATGCAGGATTCCTTTTGTCAGGATTACCTCCTTTTCCGGATCAATAATTACGATATCGGCGTCACTGCCAATAGCAATCGTCCCTTTTTGGGGATACAATCCAAAAATCTTCGCGGGATTGGTAGACGTAATCTCAACAAACCGCCGCACACTCAATTTCCCTCTGGCTACACCAAGGCCGTAAAGAAGTGCCAGCCTTGTTTCAATTCCAGGTAAACCGCTGGGTATGTTACCGAAAAAGTCCTTCCCAAGCTCTTTTTGTCCCTTAAAATTAAAGGGGCAGTGATCGGTGGCGACAACCTGAAGTTTTCCCTTTACCAAACCATCCCACAGAACATGCTGGTGTTCCCTAGAACGTAAAGGAGGAGACAAGACATATTTCGCTCCCTGGAAATCGGGCTCCTCATACTTTTCCATTGATAAAAACAAATACTGCGGACATGTTTCAGCCATTACGGGATACCCCTCGTCCCGAGCCTTAACAACTTCTACAAAGGAATCCCTGCAGGTTACGTGTACAATGTATATCGGAGCTTCTACAATTCTTGCAAGCTTAATTGCCCTTCCTGTTGCCTCACCCTCTACAAATGGCGGCCTGCTCAGCGGGTGATACCTGGGCTCAATTTTTCCGGTAGCCTTGAATTCTTTCACCATGTAATCGATCATGTAAAAGTTTTCTGCATGGACACAAACCAGCCCGCCGTAGTCCCTTGTCTTAACCAGAACCTTTATCAGTTCACCGTCATTCACCCTAAAATCGTAGGTCATGTAAAGCTTAAAACTGGGATAGCCGTCCTGAATCAGGGATGGTATTAGGGCCAGTGTCTCATCATTTATAACTGTGGGTGAAATGTGAAAGCTATAATCGATTACGGCTTTACCTTCCGCTTCCCGGTGCCTTTTTTCAATTGCTTCCTTAAGGGATTCCCCTCTATCCTGGGTTACGAAATCAATTATGGTTGTGGTGCCACCGCAGGCCGCGGCAATCGTACCGGTAGTAAAATCATCACTGGAAACTGTTTGTCCAACATGCAAATCCAGGTGAGTATGAACATCGATCCCACCAGGGAAAAGATATTTCCCTTCAGCGTTTATTACCCGTTCGCCGTTTTTTTGCAAAACGTCTTCTATCGCAGCGATCTTTCCTTCCTTGATACCTATGTCCTTTAAAAACACCCCTGCTTCGGTTACAATCCTGCCACCCTTAATTATAAGATCATATTTTTCCATAATATTTTCTCCTGCCATTATAAACAAGGGTTCCTCTGGCTCCAGCTGGTATGCTGCAGCCAGAGAATTTGCTCCTGCGATAACCAGATGGCCGGGATTATATTGGTATGCTCAAGGCCTTATGCTGGCAGCGGGTTACACACAAACCGCAGCCAAAACACCTCTCGGCATCGATCTCCAGTTTATCCGTTCGAGAAATCGCCTGATAGGGACAACTAGTTTCACAGATGCTGCAAAGTTTACACTTTTCATGATCTACCACCGGAACCTTTGGGTATGTCCTCAAAACCCTTTCGGATGCTTTCTTGATGGCCAGTCCTTTAATATCCTCTACGCAGGAGTAGCCATGGGAGTCGAGAAATTCATCTAATTCTCTGACAATTTTGCCGTAAACCTTCGGTCCCTGGAGAATTGCCGCGGTGCAGACCTGAACTGCTGAGGCCCCGGCCATTAACATTTCCACCGCGTCCCGACCCGTTGTGATACCTCCTACCCCGAAAATCGGGATTTTCACCGCCCTTGCAGCATCGAATACACAACGCAGGGCCAGAGGCTTGATAGCAGGTCCGGATAACCAACCGTAACCCTCTTTACTGCCCATATAGGGGAAGCCTGTTTCTACATCTATGCCGAAGCATGGACCAAAAGAGTTGATCATCACAAGCCCGTCCGCACCGGCTTCTTCTACTGCCAGGGCAATTTCCTGGATGTTGCTATGAGGAGACAATTTAACGAAGACTGGTACATCCACCACATCCTTGGCTGCCTTCAAAGCATCGGTGATAGGGGATATATCGTTGCCCACATAGTGGGTAGATAGTTCCATGGCATCGGCATAAGGTTTTACTAGTTTGGCTAATTCAGAGATTTGTTCTGCGGTGTAACCAAGCCCGATTATTACAGGAAGACCGGTTTCTCTAGCTTTTCTATACTCGTGCTCAATCCATTGTTCTTTGGGCAGTTCTGACCACAACTCAGCATTCAGAAACCCCCCTCTGACTTCGGCCATGCAGGGTCTCGGCACATCGGCAGGTACTACCGAAACTGTCTTTGTAACAATACCTCCTGCTCCACCGGCTGCAGCGGCCTTGGCCATATCACCGTCCCTAACGGGAGGTCCGGCTGCCGGCATAACCGGATTGCGAAATTCTATTCCGCAAATATTTACGTTTAACTTGGCCATTCCAGCATCCCCCTTAAATTAATTGCTCTTCAACAGCACTCGCCAGATTTCTCTTTTTCCTTTATGGCTTTCAGAACCTTTTCCGGCGTTGCTGGAATCTCGGTCAGGCGTACACCCACCGCATCATAAATCGCATTCAGAATAGCCGGCGCAGTGGGATTAACCGGGAGTTCGCCCAGCCCTTTTGCCCCAAAAGGCCCTCCGGGCTGCGGGTCCTCAATGATTAGGACCTCAATGTCAGGAACAACATTGCTGAAAGGAAGGTTCAGCTTCTTTAAATTATCTGTAATTACCTGCCCTTCGCTCATTTTGAACTCTTCCATTAACCCGTAACCCAGGCCCATTACGACACACCCTTCGATCTGGCCCCGAACGTTCTGCGGGTGAATCGCCTTCCCTACTTCATGGGCGGCAATCACCTTAAGAACCTTGACTTCCCCTGTTTCCACATCTACCTCGACAACTGCAGCCTGAGTCCCAAAGCAGTAAGCAAAGTGCACCCTGTATTTTTCCAGGTCCACACCCGGTTCGTGGTCTGCACATTTCGGGAGCGGGTAACAAACCGGCGGATCGAAATGATATGAGATTTTTGGATCCAGCCCTTGATCCAAAAGCAAGCGATAGAGTTCGACATAGCTCATTCTTCCTTCTCCAGACACGGCTCCGCCTTTGTCAAAGGCAACATCTTCCGGCTTGACACCCCACTCGGCGGCCAAAGCCTGCTTGAGCCGCTCACTTAACTGAGTGGCAGCGTAATAGACAGCGTTACCGGAAACATAAGTCTGGCGAGACGCAGTTGTCATCCCGGCATCAAGGCACAGTTCCGTATCGCTGGAAAGCACGGAAACACAACCTAGAGGAAAACCACCGGCTGCGGCAGCAATCTGTGCCATGGCGGTATCGGAACCCTGCCCCATATCGGTGGCCCCTGTTTTAACCAGGATTTTCCCGTCTCCGGTTAATTCAACCGAGGCTCCTGCACCGTCAGGCTTTCCGTCCCCGATACCAACATTTTTGAAGGCGCTGGCTATTCCCACGCCTATTTTCTTGCGCTCTGTGGACTTTGGCAGGTCAAGCCTTGAAAGGGCTTCCTTGACTGCTACCAGTGTTTCATCAAAAGCAACGGCCGGTTCCAGGACCTGGCCCGTGGATGTCACCTCACCCACTTTTAGGGCGTTCCGACGCCTGAATTCGATGGGGTCCATGCCCAGTTTACGTGCCAGGCGGTCAATCTGGATTTCACCGGCAAAAGCAACCTGGGTGCTGCCAAAACCTCGGAAGGCACCTCCAATGGCATTATTCGTGTAAACTCCTATGGAATCAGCTAAAACGTTGGGGACAACGTACGGCCCGGCAGCACAGACGGCTGCCCTGAAAACCACGGGTATACCCCAAGAGGCATAGGGACCTGTATCCGCAAGTATCCTGGCTTCAATGGCCACCAGTTTCCCGTCCTTTGTCGCCCCGTGCTTCATGTATATTTTTTGGGAATGCCGCTTGGTAGACTTCATGATGGATTCACGTCGCGTTACCGTCATCTTGACAGGGCGACCTGTCTTCAAAGCTCCCAGGGCAGCATGAATCTGAACAAGCGGCTCCTCTTTACCGCCGTAAGCACCGCCCGTGGCAGTAAAAATAACACGCACCCTTTCCTCCGGCACCCCTAACGCCCTGGCTATTTGAAGGCGAAAGGCATGAGAACTCTGGCTTCCGGTCCATACGGTTATTTTACCGTCTGCACCAACCTCAGCAAAGGCGGATTCCGGCTCGAGGTAGGCGTGTTCAACCATCGGGGTGAAGTAGGTATCCTCCACTATTACATCCGCCATCTCAAAGCCTTTGTGGATGTCGCCTTTTTTGACGGTCACATGGTTCACAATATTTCCATTTGGATGCAGTTTAGGTGCATCTTCGCGCAGAGCATCTTCAGGGTTGAAGATTCCTTTAAGGGGCTCCAGGGTGACCTCGACCAATTCGGCTGCTTCTTCGGCGATGGCTTCAGTTTCAGCATAAACTACAGCTACGGGATCGCCCACGTAACGGACAACGTCTCCGGCCAAAACGGGCTGGTGCGGGATGATTCCCCCAAAAGCGTTCAAACCGGGCACATCCTTTGCGGTTAACACCTCTACTACACCTGGTAGGGCTTTAGCCTTGTCAACCTTTACTTCGATAACTTTGGCGTACGGTACATTTCCGTGGACCAGTTTACCGTAGAGCATGTTTTCGCGCCTTAAATCGTCGGCGAAAATCGGCGCTCCCGTGACCTTGGCAATGGCATCGACCCTGGGCACGGAAACCCCAACGACACCGGATGTTTCTGCCTGCTGAACGGACAACCCCGGTTGTTTCGAGGGATCCTTGAGCCAGCTTGCCGCTAAACGTATCGCCCTGAAGATACTGACATAGCCCGTACAGCGGCACAGGTTGAAATTTAGCGCCTCACGTATTTCTTCATCCGTGGGCTCAAGGTTTCTGTCAAGTAGCCCTTTTGCAGCCATAATCATCCCAGGGGTGCAGAAACCACACTGGACAGCCCCTTCCTGAATGAATGCAGCCTGAATTGGGTGCAGCTTTCCATTGGCTGCCAAGCCTTCAATTGTCTCAACCTTTGCCCCATCAAGGCGGGAGAGCTTGGTGACACAGGCCCGGCGGGCCTTCCCGTTGATAAGAACGGTGCAGCTACCACAGTGGCCTTCCCCGCACCCCTTTTTTGTTCCCATGAGGCCCAGGTGATCGCGCAGGTATGCAAGCAGGGTGCCCTCAGGGTTTTCTATGGTGTACTCCTGGTTATTGATATAAAGTTTCAATCTTCACCCTCCTTCCCCATAACACGCAATGAGAATTGCTTTGTACCATCTGCTTGTTCAATCTTTTGCACCTCTCCATGAACTTTCGCTCCTAAAATAACTTCGTAGCTATTGGAATGCCGTTTACCCCTGAGCGGTGAGGAACCTTACTGTAATTTCTTCCATAGATCCACCACCTTTTGATATTCTTCCTCGGTGTCAACATCTATGGACATTAAACCGGGGTAGCCGGTAATCGTTACCACTTCATCCCGAAATTTCTCTATCAACTGGCGTCCACCGGTGTCGCCGGCAAGTTTCACCAACTGACCTATCAGCCTGATATTGAAAATGGACGGCATCCCCGTTTCAGGTCTGACTATTAATGCCCCGGTTTTTTCAAAAACATCAATCAAACCGTTAATAAATTCTGGTGTGATCAAGGGCTGATCCCCCGCCGCGAACAGAATACCCTTTGCTTCCGGGTCAACCGCGGCCGCCCCTGTGGCAACCGAAGTCCCCAACCCTGAGGCGTACCGTGGATTATAAACACACCTTAAATTGTAAGGGCATAAGACCTGCTCGATCTCCCGTCGATGGGCACCAAGCACAACGATTACTTCACTTACTTTTGCCCGGGAAACATGATTGATGACATGCTCCAGCAGGGTTTTATCGCCGAGCTTCAGCAATTGTTTGGGCCTGCCCATGCGGCGGGAAAGACCGGCAGCCAGGATCACCGCCGAGATCACGCAACCACCTCCCGCACGGGATCAGGTAATAATGTTGAAGTGATCAACACTCTCCCAAACTCCGGCAGCATATGTAAGGCAATTTTTCTGGCGATTTTCTGTAGTTCAGCACTGTCTGCCTTGTTGACAACAGGGATGAATTTTATGCTCGGCGACATTTTTTTGGCCAAAAGAGCGTAGCGCTGCACAACCCGCAAAACAGTTTCTCCGGTAACCAGGCTCCCTATCTCTTGCCCGGCTATTTCGGCAGCAATGTTGCTACGATGCACGTGCTTTTCTGTCAGGGGACAGCCTAAAACATCCGCCCCTGTGACAGAAAGGATACAGGTGGTCAAGGAAGGCACGACTGGCTCATTTACCCCAGGCGCTTTAAAGGGTTTGCCCCTGGCGCCGTCGGCTTCCACCAGGATGCAATCAAACATGCGGCTCTCAAATATCAAATTGAGATTTTCCTTACTCAATCCCAATACCTTGTTCTCCTCAGTTAATGCTGTTGCCGCGCCGATCACACAAGCCCCGGAGGGCGACTTGCCAAGCCTGGTCAACAACTCCTCTGCGTCTTGGGCCAGGATGAGCCTGCCGCAATTTACAAACTGGGTTCTGAACATTTTGGTGGTTGTGGTTACAAGGACACGACCGCCCCTGGCCGAGCATTCGGAGGCCAGATTCAACATCAAACCGGTCTTACCCCCGGCTCCTACAAGACAGACCATTTCCTTTTCCTTTAGTTGCAAGGCATCAGATAACCTCATAACCATCCCTTACTTGAGGGGGCAACAGGCCAAACAACCTGCCCTTTCCCAGCAAGAGGATCGCCTCCAGCACCCCGCCGGCAACGGCGCGTGCTTTATCCGATATGGTGAAACAATATTCAACCCTGCCCCGCGGATCGATATCGCCTATTTTTTTACCCCTGGTGACCCAGATACCCCCTCTGATTGATCCCCTTAACACCCCCGTTATCGCAGCCTCAACCGGATGGTCATCCACAAATCCCACTACTTCTCCTGCTTTTACCAGGCTGCCGATATCAAAACGGGGGATAAAAATACCGTCGGCCGGAGCTCTAATTAAACGCTCGCTCGTATAACCGTCAATGTCACCGGGAATACCCGTATTTGGTTCCGCGCGGCCCTCCAGGATTACTCGCCCGAGGTTATGGCCCCGTTTGGTTTCTATTACGGCGTGCACATCAATTCCGGCTGTAAACCCCGGACCGAGCCCAATCACCAGCGGGGCGTCTGATATCCTGGTTCCTGTGTTTTTCTTTGCCATGATCGCGTCAACCACTACTCCCGGCTTTAATTGAAGGGCGACTTTCGCATCCGGGTCAGCCATAACCGGTATCTCTCCCTGCTTGAGCACGTCCGCCGCCTCCAGCGTATCGCTGACAAATTGAGCTGTAACACCTTCAACAGTGTTGAAGCCGACGTAAACAGCCTCGGCAAAGGAGACGGTGCGACGTATCACGGTTGGTTGTTCTATTTCTGTCATGACAACCCGGAAACCACAGCGGTGTAACCGGTGTGCAATGCCTGTGGCAAGATCCCCCGCCCCTTTAATTAGCACCAGATCGCTCAACTAAACCATCCTCTCCAAAAAGACATCCATTTCCCCGCCGCAGGCCATGCCCTCTTCTGCAGCTATATCAGCATGCAGCATTACCCGGTACACCTTTACCCCGGGGCTGTCAAAGAGCATGAGGGCCTCACTGCGCACCTCAGCTTCCCCGCAGCCGCCCCCAATGGTGCCAATGCATCTGCCATCCGGCAGCACCAACATTTTGGCTCCCGGTTTCCGCGGTGTTGACCCTTTGGTGCGGATAACAGTGGCCGCAACCAGAGGTTCTCCCCGGTTGACATACTCTAACATTCTCTCGAGCAATTCCCATTGTTCACTGTTGGAAGTTGGCGACATCGGATAGCAAGCAACGCCTCGCCGAACCTCTACAAGCTGGGCCGCAATGCTGACGGCGATTTCTTCTGGCGTTTCCGCTCCAATGTCCAGGCCAATGGGCATGTATACCCGGTCAACCCTGTCCGGGGGGTAACCGGATTCAATCAGGTGTTCTCTCACCAGCTTGATCCTCCGCCGGCTGCCGATCATGCCGACATAGCCGGGTTCGTATCGCAAAACATGCTTAAGACAGTCCAGGTCGTGTTTGTGACCTCTAGTGACGATGACTACACTGGTGCCGGGATCAATTTTTTGATATTTCAGCGCCCTAACAAAATCATCGCATATTACCTCTTTTGCACTGGGAAATCTCTCGCTGTTGGCAAAGGCCGGGCGGTCGTCGATAACCGTGATCTCATAATTCAACAGGGATGCAATTTTCACCAGCGGCTGTGCGATGTGACCACCGCCCAGCACCAGAAGGCGGGCTACAGGATGAAAACACTCTATCAAAATACGTAGAGCGCCGGCATCGCTAGCAATCTCAACTAAGCACAAATCACCTTTTTTCAAAGCCTCTTCTGCTAAACTTTTTATTTTGGCGACAAGTTGAGTGCCTTTTAATGTTCCGAATGTTCTCGATTCCGCAACTAGAATTTTCTGTCCAACCAGTTCTCGTTTTTCGGCTTCGATAATGGTTGCCAACGCAAACTTTTCTCTTCTCTCTACGATATGTTTCAACTGCTTGTACAATGGCCTCACCTCCTGGTTGCTGGAACTGTGGGATTCATATTAATTTGGGGGCCCGAGAGAATGAGTATGTTAATGCCCATTACCATTTTCAAGTAGAAGGTAGCACCAGGTCACTGAAGATATGGGTCCCCGTTCTCCCCTTGAAAGCCATTCTAAGGTATTCGGGTGATGTAATGATGCCCTGCTTACCCCCATGCTCAAGGAAACTTAGTACCGCCTTAATCTTGGGTAGCATACTTCCGGGAGCAAAATGTCCTTCTTCGATAAGTTTTCTTGTTTCAGTAACTGTGAGCCTGTCCAGAGGCTTCTCGTTTGGCTTCCCGTAATTCATACATACTTTTTCTACAGCGGTTGATATGACAAACAAATCTGCCTTTAGTTCCGAAGCGAGTAGACTGGACGCATAGTCCTTGTCAATTACAGCATCAATGCCTTCCAATTTTCCCTGATTATCTCTAATAACCGGAATTCCCCCTCCACCAGCTGCTATTACGCAGTAGCCGTTTTTTACTAGCAACTCAATGATTTCCTTTTCCACGATTTTTTTAGGGATGGGGGAGGATACAACCCTCCTGTAGCCTCTACCGGCATCATTGACAAATATCCACCTGGGATATTGTTTCTTTAAGTTGCTAACCTCGCCTTCCGTGTAAAACCTTCCGATGGGTTTTGTCGGATTTAAAAATGAAGGATCATCTTTCTCGACTTCGACCTGTGTTATAATCGTAACGGCCTTTTTGGTGATTCCTCTTTTTTGAAACTCATTATCGAGTGCCTGTTGTATTTGATAGCCGATAGAACCTTGAGTATCTGCTCCGCAATTTACCAGTGGAACGGGATGCATGTTTTCTTTTTCCTGTGCTATTTCCGATCTTCTCAAGATAAAACCGACTTGAGGACCGTTCCCGTGTGTTACTATCACTTCATAGCCATCCTCAATGATATCCACGATATGTTCTACTGTTTCGCAAATCGCCTGGTACTGGTCTTCAACCGTCTGATGTTGCTCATCCTTAATTAACGAGTTGCCTCCAATTGCAAGTACAACCAGCTTGCTCATATTACCGACCGCCCATGGTCAGAGTCATCACAGCCTTTGCTGTATGTAATCTATTTTCCGCTTCATCGTAAACCACCGAGTGCGGCCCGTCGATGACAGAATCCTCCACTTCGTTTCCTCTGTCTGCGGGAAGGGCATGCATGTAGAGGACATCTTTGTTTGCGAGCTGCATCATTTTTTCCGTGCATTTCCAGCCCTGGTACTTCTGGAGCAGGTCATCGATCACTGCAGTGCTCTGGTTGGTGACCCAGCTTCCCCAGTTCTTTGGAAAAACCACATCCGCATCCCTGTAGGCTTCTTCCTGATCATGTGTAATCTTCAGTGAGCCTCCGTTTTTCTCGGCATTTTCCTTCGCCTGCTTGATAACCCACTCCGGCAGGTCATACCCTTCCGGATAGGCAAGGGTTACATCCATGCCGTACCTCGGGAAAAGGAGGACCTGAGAAACGGGAACGGAGATCGGTTTCTTGTGGGTGGTGGCATATGCCCAAATTACCGATACTTTGGCCTTCCTGAGATCCCCGCGCTTCTCCTGCATGGTCATCAGGTCGGCTATCGCCTGGAGCGGGTGATATAAATCATCTTGCATATTAATTACAGGCACAGTAGCCCACTTTGCCATTTCTCTCAGATACTTGTTTCCGACCTCCCAGAAGCAGTTCCTGCAGGCTATGGCATGCCCGTACCTCGACAGGATAATTGCCGTGTCCTTGGCCACTTCACCGTGAGCAACCTGCATGGTGCTTGTGTCCAGGTAATTGGCGTGCCCTCCCAGTTGGGTGATCCCCGTCTCCATGGAATTCCTCGTCCTGGTGGACTGTTCAAAAAACATCAGAAAAATTGTTTTATCACGCAAGTAAGGTGTGGGAATGCCCATGGCGAACTTTCTTTTCAGGTCATAAGAGACGTCTAATAAGGTATCGATCTCCTCCTTTGTCCACTCCTGCAAGGTGATAAAATGCTTCCCTCTGAAAATGGTTTGCATAGCCGCATTTCTCCCTTCTTTGTTAACTTTCTCTGCCGACGTATTTCGCCACATATATTGACGGAACAACAGCATACATGGCTGCCGCCTTAACAAGTTCGCTCTTCAAGGTTTTTTCATTTGGAGCATGTGAGAATTCCTCATGACCGGGCCCGAAACCGATGCACGGTATTTGATACCTGCCCATGATTGACACTGCATTGGTAGAAAAGGTCCACTTATCCACCAGGGGCTCATCCTGGAACAGGCTCCGATATGCCTCAACCAAAGTCCTACAGGTAGGATGATCCTCTTCAACGACCCAGGTGGGGAAGAAAGACTCTGTGGGGTAAGACAATCCGGTATAGGAAGGCCTGCTATAGTCGTACATGGAAACCTCTGCCCCGGCCTGTTTAACCGAAGGTAAATTCCTTATCTGTTGCAGTGCAAAGTCCCAGGTTTCGCCCCTTGTCAATCGCCTGTCTACTGAGATGGTGCAGCCGTCCGCAACCGCGCACCTTGAAGGGGAACTGAAGAAAATTTCAGATACGGTCAAGGTTCCTTTACCCAGAAAGCTGTCATCTTTCAAGTTCTCGTTTAAGGCCCTCAACTCCATCAGGATTGGAGCCATTTTGTAAATGGCGTTGTCCCCTCTTTCGGGTGCGGAGCCGTGGCAACTCATGCCATGGGTTGTTACCTTGATCTCCATCCGACCCCTCTGTCCCCGGTAGATCCTGCAGGCAGTAGGTTCAGTTATCAGGACGAACTCCGGTTTTATCTTATCCTCGTTGATGATGTACTGCCAGCAAAGCCCGTCGCAATCCTCTTCCTGCACGGTCCCGGTCACAAGCAGCGTGTAATCACCGTCAAGTCCCATCTCTTTAATAATTTTTCCTGCATATACTGCCGAGGCCATACCACCCTTTTGGTCGCTGGCCCCCCTGCCCCCAATGAATTCCTCGTCCTCAAACCCCTGATAAGGATCGAAATCCCATAAATCCTTATCCCCGATCCCTACCGTGTCAATATGGGCATCCATAGCCACCAGGTGCTTGCCCCTGCCGATATATCCCATGACATTTCCCATGGGATCGATTTCTACCCTGTCAAAGCCTACTTTCTGCATTTCTTCCTTGATTCGAAGAACGACTTTTTCTTCCTGACAGCTTTCGCTGGGAATGGCAATCATATCCCGCAGGAATTTTGATATGTCCTGTTTATATTTTTCCGCCCTGGCAAGCACACTGTTAAAATCAATATCCATACTTTGCATCCTCCTTTCATTTTGAGAATTTTACTTTGACCTAAAAAATCCAGAAATACCTTCTACCATTTATCGCAATTCCTTTATTCTTTGATCGTAGTATTTGATCTTGGCATATTCGTTCTCCCAGAACTCCTGCCGGCGCATGCTGTCAAGATATTCCTGAGAGTACCCGAAGGGAAGCCAGTCTTTCTCCTTCTGGCGGAACAACCTTTCCTTACTTTCCATATCACGAAAATCGTAAATGTGGTCGGTATCAGCTTTTAAGAAGATGTCCTGCGCCCAGCGCTTGAGAACAAAATCCTCTGTCTCCAGGTAGCGTCTCTCAAGGTCTTCCAGGACCGAGGGATAACGGTCAAAACCGTCGGTGGCGATGGTAACCACGTTGTCCTCCGGCCCCAACCGCAGGTAATGAGCCATTTTGATTGCCCCCAGGATGTTGCAGATGCTGGAAACCCCGAAGAGATCGTGGAGCGTCTCAACCTGCTCCCGCGGGACACCCAGTTCCGCCAGGGCGTTAACGCCGTCCTGGATTATTTTCAGGCCGCGCACACAATCGTCATCGTGGATCAATGCAACAAAGTCGGTGGTCAGGACGTTATGAATCAGGGTGCACATTTTATCCCCGATGCCTTCGATCCGGTGCTGCCCGCGGCCACCGGTGGCCAGGGTCGAACACTCATAGGGTTCCAGGGCTACTACCCTGCATTCGGGGAAGGTCTTCTTAATCTCATCACCGGCAGCTAGTGTTCCTGCAGATCCGGGAGCAGAAGTGAAGCAGGCGATACGGCCGTTACCGATGCCCTTGACCGCCTCAATGGCCGAATTCCCCGTTACGTAACGGTGGAAACGGTAATTCGGCATCAGTTCAAACTGGGCAAGCGGACGATTTTTGGGGTCTTTCTTTAACTCGTAGGTGCGCTGCAGGGTGAGAATCACATCGGACTCGGTTCCCGGTGTCAGGTCGAGTTTTGCCCCATATTTCCGGATCCGGTCGTAACGCTCCTTGCTCATGTTATCGGGCATGATGATGACGGCTTCATACCCCATCAGCTTGCAGATATACGCCACCCCAATCCCGAAATTCCCCGTAGATGGACCGAGAATCGTGTGTTCACCGGGGAGAATGTTACCGTCAGCGCATCCCTCAATCAGCGTCGCATATGCCGGGCCGACTTTATGGGAGCCGGATGGGAAGTATTTTCCAAGCAAAACCACAATGTTTGCCTTGGTTCCGGTCAGTTCTTTAGGAAGAACAACTTTGCGAACCTCTCCATGCTCGTCTTTCCAGGTAATATTGAAAAGATTTAGCGGATCCAGTTCGTTGGAATCCTTCACTTCGAGCGCCTTTGCCCGGATTTCAGGGGGGATCGTTTCCGGGTAGAGCATTTCCGAATATGTTGGTCCAAAAGGAATCTTCGCCATCGTTTCATCCTCCAGTTGTTGATATAAGGTTAGTAATTACACCCCTCTAACCCCGGATGTTAGTGAGGCTTCATTACGAATACCCGCCGTTTAAAACCAAGAGCATTCTCATTTATGTACTCAAAGCCGGCGGATGACAGCTATGCCAGGCCCCGCCGCTTCAGTTCCTCAATAAGGTTATCGAGGGAAGGTTCTACTTTGATCGGTTCACCCGCCGCGGCAATGGCGTTTTGAACATCCTTAAGACCGTTGCCGGTAACGATGACAACTACCTTCTCGTCAGCTCGAATAACGCCATTCCCAACCATGTATTTCAGGCCGGCCAACCCCGCTACTCCGGCGGGCTCGCCGAAAATTCCGCTGGTTCGACCGAGCAGGCGCATGGCGTCAAGAATATCAGCATCACTTACCGCAACCATGGTCCCACCGGAATCGCGCACTGCCCGCAGAGCTTTCTCGGGATTTCGCGGGACCCCGACCGCAATGCTGTCGGCTATGGTATTTTCCTCGGCCGGACGCCAGGCCCTGTTTTCCAGGAAGGCATCTACCAGGGGGCTACAGCCGCTTGATTGTACCCCGAGGAGCTTTGGCAATTTATCGATCCACCCGACCTGATACAGATCCTGAAATCCCTTCCAGACCCCCGCAATGGTGCAGCCGTCTCCCACTGAGACAACAACCCAATCGGGAACCTCCCAGTCCATCTGTTCCGCTATTTCAAGGGCGACAGTTTTTTTGCCCTCCACCAGATAGGGGTTGATCGCTGCGTTACGGTTGTACCAGCCCCACCGTTCGATGGCCTCTGCCGACAGGCGAAAGGCATCATTATAAGAGCCCTGAACACTGATGACGTTGGCGCCAAAAATCAGCAACTGGGCGACCTTGCCCTGCGGTGCCCGGCCCGGTACAAAGATGAAGGTGCGCAGGCCCATAGCTGCGGCGTTGCCGGCAAGGGATGAGGCGGCATTTCCCGTTGACGAACAGGCAATGGTCGTCATATTCTCTTCAACGGCTTTGATCACAGCAATAACAGAAGCCCTGTCTTTTAAGGAAGCTGTCGGGTTCTGACCATCATCCTTGATATAAAGGTGGGGCATGCCGAGGTTCCTGGTCAGAGCCGGCGGTCGATAAAGTGGAGTCCACCCGACACGCAGGTGAGGGCGTGGCGTACTGGGCTCCACCGGAAGAAAGGGAAGATACCGGAAGATAGAGTAATCCTGGGAATGTACCACCTGCCGGCGGGGAGTATTTTTTTTGATGTTTAGATAGTCATACATCACATCCAGGATACCGTCCCTTGTTCCGCACATGGGGCAGGTATAAAGTCCCGGTGCAGCCTCCAGTTCCTTGCCACAATGAATGCAGCGCAGCCCTAAAACATTATTCATGGAACTTCTCACCTCAAAACATCGCACTGCGAAATGCCTGTTGCCGGTGACAAACCGGTTCCCGGCTCTTTAATCCCAGTAAAAACACCTTCAATCCAATGGATAATCTTGTTCCAACCTCCTTTAAAATGGAATGTGTCCCTGAAACCATGACAGATTCTTTACAAAGAGGACTGGCCGGCAGCCATGCACCCTTTTGAGTAGAGGGGATAACGCTCACAAAGCTTTCGAACCAGAGCACGGGCCTCATCTCTGGCATTTTCTTGCGTTAAAGTAATATTGATGATGTAGGCAACTTGTTTCATCGCCTCACCATCAAAGCCCCGCGTGGTCACTGCCGGAGTGCCAATCCGGATTCCGCTTGTAATAAGGGGACTTTCTGGATCAAAGGGCACCGCATTTTTGTTGACGGTGACACCGACCCCATCCAGACGCTCCTCGGCTTCCTTACCGGTGATATTCTTGTTGCGAAGATCGACCAGCATCAGGTGGTTGTCAGTCCCTCCCGAGACAAGCTGGAACCCGTATTCAATCAACTTCTGTGCCAGGGTCCTGGCGTTGGCAATCACGTTCTTCTGGTATGTCACAAATTCCGGCTGGAGCGCCTCTTTCAATGCCACTGCCTTAGCCGCAATTACGTGCATCAGCGGGCCACCCTGGATTCCGGGGAAAACAGCCTTGTCTATGGCGGCAGCATATTTTTGCCGGCAGAGAATCATCCCGCCGCGCGGTCCCCTTAGGGTCTTATGGGTGGTAGTGGTCACAAAATCCGCGTATGGTACAGGGGATGGGTGTAACCCGGCAGCAACCAGACCCGCGATATGAGCCATATCCACCATCAGGAACGCTCCTACCCTGTCTGCAATCCGCCGGAACACCGAAAAATCGATAATTCTGGGATAGGCGCTGGCTCCGGCCACGATCATAGTGGGGCGGCGCTCCACAGCCAGTCTTGCAACTTCGTCGTAATCGATTGTCCCGGTCTCCCGGGAAACGCCGTAATGGATAAAACGAAAGTATTTTCCGGAGATATTGACCGGGCTGCCATGGGTAAGGTGCCCACCGTGGGCCAGGTTCATGCCCAAAACGGTATCCCCGGGTTTCAACACGGCAAAATAAACGGCGGTGTTGGCCTGGGCTCCGGAATGTGGCTGAACATTGACATGGTCCGCTCCAAAAAGCCGTTTGGCCCTCTGGCGCGCCAGTTCCTCAACCTTATCAACGAATTCGCACCCTCCGTAATAGCGCTTGCCGGGATAACCCTCCGCGTATTTATTGGTTAAGACGGTCCCCATAGCCTCCATTACGGCCGGACTCGCAAAGTTTTCCGAAGCAATAAGCTCTATCTTGTTGTTCTGTCTTTGGAGTTCCTGGCGGATGAGAGCTCCTATCTCTTCATCCACTTGATCAAGATGTTCCAGTTGTTCTAACATGAGAAACAACTCCGAATTGGTTTTTTGGCAATTTCAGAACGAAAATTGCTGCAAGATCTATGCCAAGCCTTCATTCAGGCCATACGGCCTTTTGGCTTTGTTCATTAACCCATACATTTATCATATTGATAAACTTTCCATGCAGATACCCCATGGTTTCTTGTTCCAAAAACTCTGTCTGTTTAATCAAAAGATACAAGGAGTGCTGCCCGGCCGGGCAGCACTCCAATGCAGAAATTATTTTAAACAAGTTATTATAATCCCTCTAAAAATTATCATTATGATAAATTTATTATCTTTATGATATATTCTCACTGGTTATCCCATAGCGCGCTATCTTACGGTAAAGGGTGGCTATACCAATTCCCAGGGCTTTCGCCGCTTTTTCCTTCCCCTCTACTGTGGTTCCAAATTCCCGCAGGCAACGCCGAATCATCTCCCGTTCTATGGACTCGAGATTATACACTCCCCCCTCGTCTCCACCTTGAGCTTCCCTGATTTTTGCTGGTAGATGTTCCACGTCCAGGCAGGTGCCCGAAGCAATATTCATGGCGTACTCAATGACATTCTGCAACTCCCTTACATTGCCCGGCCACGAGTATTCCCACAACTTTTTGCGAAACGAATCCGACATTGTTTGAACGTTCTTATTTAACTGCTGGTTGTAGACCTGAATGAAATGTTCACACAGACTCTCCAGGTCCTCTTTCCTTTCACGCAAAGGAGCGATGGCCATGGGAATCACGTTGATCCTGTAGTAAAGATCCTGGCGGAATTCCCCCTGGGCAATCATTTGCTCCAGGTCGCGATGCGTGGCGGCAATCACCCGAACGTCAACCGGAATGGGATTGAGCCCTCCTATGCGTTCGATCTGTCTTTCCTGCAGCACCCGTAAAATTTTTGCCTGTAAAAACAGCGGCATGTCTCCGATCTCATCCAGGAAAAGGGTGCCGTGGTTTGCCAGCTCAATCTTTCCCAGTTTTCCCCCCTTCCGGGCACCTGTAAAAGCTCCGTCTTCGTATCCAAACAACTCGCTTTCCAGAAGCGCTTCAGGAATAGCGGTACAATTAATCGCCACGAAGGGAGCATGTCGCCGGGGGCTCAGGTTATGAATCGCTCTGGCCAGCATTTCCTTGCCTGTTCCGCTCTCTCCCCTGATGAGGACGGTTGAATTGCTCGAAGCAATGATTTTTGCCCGTTCGCGAAGCTGGCGAACGGTTTCACTCACTCCCAGGATATCGTCAACAGTATAACTGGCTTCATGTGTCGAAAAGCGGTTGACTATACGGCTGATTTCGGCGATCTGGCTCAAAGTAATAACAATGTTTCTCTCACCCGTTTCGGTTAAAATAGGGCGGGCACGCAGGACCAGCTGTAACTGGTTCTGCCTCGGGCCTACCCGGACCTCACGCTCTAATATTTCTCCACCGTCTTTAACGGCATTTAAAATCTCTCCCGCAATCTTATGACCTAATAAGACATCAAGGGATGCGCCGGGCAACGAAATGCTGTTACGAAACAAATGCCGGGCCACCTGATTGTAATGAAGCAATTTCCCCTTTACATCAACGGTCAGCAGCCCTTCTTCCAAACAGTCGATAATGGAGTTGAGATAGCGGTTAGAAGAAACCAGGCCATTTAAGAATTCGCGTTCCTTGAGTTTAAGGGCAATGGTTTCGGCCATTTTACCCAGAAAGGCAAGATAGGAATCTTTGCTCTCCTTCATCATTTCAGCCTTGACCTGCGTAAAGCAGAGCAGCCCGATCACTCCAACCGTCTGAGCATTTAGATTAATGGGATAAGCAATCTCGTATTTTTCCGAGCAGCGGCCCCTTAGCCGGCAGGGCATGCACAGTTCGTGCCGTCCCGGGTTCTCGATCACGATTTCATGACCGGTGCGCAAAACCTCCCGATAAACAAAGCCCTGCCGGTTCATAGAGCTGCCGGTGCTGTTGCGATAGATACCGGTACCCGCTACCCGGATCAGGTTATTATCCGCGATCTCCACATCAATCTTCAAAACCGTGGCAATCGCTTCGGCAATCTGCTGGGCGTATTCCTGAATTTCCATTAACTCACTCACGTCCATAACCTCCCGTCTGGAGTCTATCCGGCCTTTTTCCCTTACGGCAGGATACACGATCACGGGCATTTTCAAACAGAGATTTTCTCCGCCGGCCGTTCCGAAACCTTTTTAATTTTTTCTGCCATATTATATAAAAAACGGCTACAAAGGCCTGGCGGATGCTCTGGGGATCAGGTGCGCGGGATTGGCCCGTCCTGTTACGGCCATCTAATGGCAATCCGGGCAGGTGAACCGGCCATCCCGGTCGGGGATCAAGCAGCGTGCAGCCTGCCCGCAGATCGGGCAGGGAGGAGGATCAACCTCTTCGGTAACAGGATTATACACCAGTGTCTGCTCCAAGATCTTTTTCTTATGCTGAATTTTGACCCTGGCAAAAACGCATGGCAGGTGGTATGCCACCAGGTGGTCCAGCCTCAAATCGATATCAACCTGATAACGCCCCCGCGTATCGTCGATACGGCGGCGCCGGTCTTCCATCGTCGCAGCCAGTTGCTTCTCCAGTCGCTCTTTTCTGGCCGGGTCAATTGTGGTCCTTAGTTTACGCCTTATTTCTGCTTCGGTACTCTCGTAGTAGCCGCACACCTTGGCAAGTTCCTTCTCTTGCAGTTTGGCAGCCTCTTTGCAAAGAGGTACAGCCCTTTCCCGGACCAGTTTTTCTACTTCCCGGCAGGCCACCTGATACAGGCAACTCAGGGGAGACAGCGGTGCCGAGGCAATCCGGTAATCAGGCTGCTCTTGAAAAAAGAGCGAATTGACCTGCTTTTCGAAACCCTGCGTGGCTATCGCCTGGTAACCATCCACAATAACAGGGAGTATTTCCTCTGTTTTTTCAAAGGAGCGGAAAATGCCTCTGAAATAAAAGCCATAAAAAATATTTTCTGCCACCCAGTGGGTGTCAAGCCGGGGAGGACGACACTGCAGGTAATCGATCTGGTCGTGAATCTTCTGCTCCAGGGAGCGTGGCGCTGAAGGGAGTTCACCGGACCAGTACAACACTGTTTGCTTGCCGTAATCTGCCGCTAAACGCACGATCATATCGAGCAGGGAACTACCATGAGTAATAAAAATACTACCCGGCGTCTCCTGCGCCACTTCATAATCAAAGGCCAGGAGCATCTCCTCTCTCCCGAAAACAGGCACCAGAGACTCCGGCAGGAGAACCTCAGCCAGGGCATAACCCGGCTGTTCGACCACCGCCCCCACCCGCTCCAAATAAGCAACAACAAAATCGGACACTGAACTATCATTCATCTGGCAGCAACTCCCCCAGCAAGCGCTCATCCAGCTCTTTGACCGCCTGATAATGTTTTTTCGCCTCGATTAATTGCTCACCCAGGTGATCCAGGCGCCGGCGTAGATCTGTCTCATCTGTGGCCTGTGCCCAGATATCCATCACCAGCTCTTCAAAATCCTTCTTCTGATCCAGGTTGCCCAGGATCATGTCCAATTCTCCGACTACAAGCTGGAACATGTTGATTTTGGCGTCCAGCAATTCCAAAATATATGCCTCAACTGTGCCTGCCGCCGATAAATTGAATATCCGGACATCACGTTCCTGCCCCAGCCTGTGAATCCTGCCGATCCGCTGTTCAATGCGCATGGGATTCCATGGCAAATCGTAGTTAACCAGATGCGAACAAAACTGGAGATTACGCCCCTCGCTGCCCGTCTCCGTCGAAACCAGGATCCGGGCATCACTGGCAAATAATCGCACCTGCTCCTCCTTTTCCTGGCGGCGCATGTTGCCGTGCAACTCGGCGACGGAGAAACCGTTCTCTCGCAGCCACCTGGCGAGGAACGCCTGGGTTTCTAAATAGCAGGTAAAAATAATCACCTTTTCATCGAACTGTCGCAAGAGTTTGAGAAGGATCTCCGCTTTGGCCCTCCCTTTTACCTCCCGGGCCTGGGATGCCAGGGTAATCAGGACACGCCGCAATACCTCCGGGTAAACCTGGTTTTCCGCCATTTTCTCCAGGGTAGGGATGACCGCCTCGATGCTGCTCCCGATCTCCCGCTGCAGGGTGCGCAAAATAAACTGGTTGACCCCGTCTTTCATGCCTGTTAAACCAGGAGTATAATAGCCACGCACAAAGCTGCTTAAGCGGTTATAAAAAGCCATTTCGTCATCGCTCAAAGAGAGTTCGATGATGTCGGCCCTGCGGCGGCTGCGGATGGCGCTGGTTTCACTGCGTCGGTTACGCACCATGACCTCCCGCACCAAACGCTTCAAGTCATCAGCGTTTTTCGGTTTCAGCGGGTCACCACGGGTAATATACTTCCTCTTAAATGAAGCGGCGGTTTCCAGCTGCCCCGGCTGGAGCAGGGTAATCAGGTTGAACAGCTCTTCCAGGTCATTTTCTACCGGGGTGGCAGTAAGCAGCAGGATATACTTTTTCTTTAACTGGCTGACGAGCCGGTAGGCCTGAGTACGCCGGTTTTTCAGGTGGTGGGCTTCATCGACGATCACCATGTCGAACTCGGCAGCCAGAACCTCATCCCGGTGGGTTTCCCGCTTCGCCGTATCCAGCGAGGCAATAATGCGCGGAAACTCCGTCCAGGGATGGGGATGTGACTTGAACGCCTGATTATCATAACTGATGAAATCCAGGTTGAATTTTGTCTGCATCTCCTGTTGCCACTGCTCCACCAGAGATGGCGGGGTCAATACAAGGACACGGCGGACCAACCCGCGCATCAGGTATTCCATCAAGATCAGGCCGGCCTCTATGGTCTTGCCCATCCCTACCTCGTCACACAAGAGGGCACGTCCCCGCAAGTTTTTTAGAACATGGCGGACTGTAGCGAGCTGGTAGTCCAGGGGTTCGATGCCCCGGACCACTTTCAGGGACAACAGTGTATCGAACCCGGGGCTCAGGGAAACGGCCAGGGCCTGCCTGCGCAGGTACAAATCCGAAGCTCGGCCGTGCTTGCCTTGAGCCATTTGATCCAGGATCACCTGGTCTTCCGCCGGCGAAAAGTTTACCTGCACCACCACGCCAGGAACGATCTCCAGCCTGCTGTGCTCCGGAGTGGCGAGCATATTCCGGGAAGATGCCGTCGAATTTTCGGGCGACGCCACCCCTTGCCGGGCTCCGGGTATTTCCTCATGGGTGGATAAATTCTTTTTACGACGCGGGCTCACCATCGATCACCACATTTTCTGCCTGAAGCTTTCGGTGTTGCTTCCTTCTAAAGGGTTTTCCAGGATGATAACAGAAATCATAACTGATAGTCGCAAACAGGGAGTTCATACCACCCCTTCTAACAGGATTATGTTCTCGCTCGCTTACCGATCTCCTCTTTATTCACTGTTGCCAAAAGAATAATAGAGAGCATGATTGAGTGTTTGGACATAGAACCCCTGCTGCCTTCACTCTGGTGCAGCTTCTCTCTATCCATTATTGTCCACCTCTTTGAATACCCGATTTATGTCCCTGATCCCATCCTCATTGGAAACGTACCCGACGGAGGGGCTCAGGTGCAGTTGCGGATGTTATTATGATCGAGCCTTCCCGCCGTTCTGTTCCAGATCCAGGGTGATGGGTATAAGATAGGCAAAGCTCTTGCCCGTTCCGGTTCCCGCCTCCGCCAGCAGGTTAGTCTCGTGCAGCAAGGCCCTCTCCACCATCAGGGCCATCGAGAACTGCTGCTCCCGCACCTCATAGTGAAGCAGTTTTTCGGGCGGCGTTTCCCGAAAGATTTTTTATGATCCCTGGTTAGAACAAAGGCCGTCGTCATAGCCACTGGGTAGAGGTTAATCCACGGGCACTTCATTTATTGGATCGAGAACTTCATAAAACCTCCGACAGGGGTTGAGCGGATCTTTCTCTTGGCACACAAGTAAGAAAGAAAAGCAGATATTGTTGCAAGTATCAGATAATACTGCGTCGTGTTCAAAGGCAAGGCAAACGCATCAACAATTCGTGATAAAATCTCTTCCCTGCTCTGCGGTGTTCGCACAATTTCCAGAATAAAATTAATAATTTTACAGAGCCACTCCCGGTTGCTGTTGACCGTCTCCTTTAAATTCCGGAGATGGCCTCCATGAGATAAAACAGCCTGTTCAAAACCTGCATCCCGGAGAAAATCGAGCGTTTCCAAGTGGCTACCGACATCCGCCAGGTAATGAAATTGAAATTTTTTCATAATTTCAGGAGCAATGAGACTGTCCCCCAGGAAAGCAATCCCATCCGGAGTCACTATGCCGTTGTGACCCATGGTATGTCCCTTCAAATCAACGACTTGAAATGCAATCCCGTCAATGAACAGCCTCCCCGCATCTAAAACGTCGGTCACCACGGAAGGAGAGGCCATCAAAAACTTATTTTTAAGGGCAGGAGGAGGATGGGCAGAATAGAGGGCAAATGGTGCAAGGATCGGGTTCTGAATGATTGGAGCATCCAGTGCGGATGCGAAGATGCGGCAACGACTCCGTTCCTGGATCAGGCGGTTGCCTGCACAGTGGTCTGCGTGGAAATGGGTATTGAAGATGCCGCGCACCCTGATTCCCCCTTCCTTTAACAGCTCCCAAAGGGTTGCGGCACTTTTCTGGCTGGAGCCCGTATCTATCAGTAAACAGGAACGGTCGTCGAAGAGATATACTCCGATGATGCTTGGACCATCAATGTAGTAAGTGTTTCCGGCCAGGCGCTGCAGTTTCAATACCCTCTTCCTACTCCCCTCAATTGTTTTTCACTTTGTGCTGTTGCGCAAAAAACAGAGCATGAGAATATATAATCCCCATGCTCTGTACCTTACCTGAGAGATTCACCCGGCAACCAGGCTTGCCCCTTCGGTGTGCCGCCACTTTCCAGAGCTAGTCGGAATACGGTCCTTCCACCTGAAAGGTTCGTTAATATCAATATCATCGGGCATGATATCAACTTTCTTCTTCGGTATGAGGGAAATCTTTAGGCACCACCATTTCTCCCGTATTCTTCATCCACGATTCTATAAATTGTCAGCTGTTCTTAGGCGTATTATATGGCAACAAAAAGAAATCTGTCAACATTGTAGCACACCGGTCGCTGTTTTTCTGCTTGATTCCAAGGCACCAATTTTGATAATATGAGTGCCATACCCGGCCTGCAGCGGGCGGCAGCCGAACGATTCGTTAAATTATTTGGGCGGCAACCACCAAAATAAGGCGCAAGTGAAAAAATAAAGAACCGCATCTGCCTGCGGTTCCTGAATTTTCTGGTGCGCCATGAGGGAATCGAACCCCCAACCTCCTGATTAAGAGTCAGTTGCTCTACCAGTTGAGCTAATGGCGCATTATTTATTTCATTATCAATGGCTGGGGCGGGAGGATTCGAACCTCCGGATGCAGGATCCAAAGTCCCGTGCCTTACCGCTTGGCTACGCCCCAATTCAATCAAATTGGGGTGGGAGATGGGACTTGAACCCACGACCCTCAGGGCCACAACCTGATGCTCTATCCAACTGAGCTACTCCCACCACGAATTACAAGGAGCAATATTAATTTTAAACTCCAAAACGGGCATTGTCAAGCGCTGATCGGGCATCGCAAATGGGCGGCTGATACCGGTTTCTGCATCCTGCAGTGAAGGCACTTCGGACTTTTACATTATACCACATTTGCGACACCCCTGCTGCATTTTTTCACTCGCTCCGGGCCGTCCCGGAACCGTTTTTTTTTGGCTTCCTCCTCCCGGTACATTTCCCGGTCGGCAAACCTGAGCAGGGCCTCTATTCCCGGTGGGTCCTCGCCGGGCTCCCACAAGGCTTCCCCAATGCTGAGACCGAGCTTGTGGGCCGTTTCGTCGGAAGCGTTACCACTCCTGTGCCGCCGCAGCATAAATAGTGTTTTTTTCAGGGCAGACGATCACGCCGCCTCCGGCGGCACCAACAGAGAAGCGAAAAAGCGGTTTATCCTTGCAGGCGCAGCGACCTACGGAGGTTGTTACTCGCCCTTGACGAAGGAGCAGCTAACGGC